>CAZFSN010000141.1:0-2748 GCA_964521815.1 uncultured Ignavibacteria bacterium
AACCGTATGGTGGATATGATTAAGAAGCTGGGCAAATAGATAATAGACAAATAAATTTTATCAGGCCGGGTTCTTGTAACCTGGCCTTTTTTATTCACAAGAAAAATATTTAGAATTCCTTTAAAAAAAGCTGGATTATTTCATGATATTTATGGTAAAATTTTACTGTTATGAAAAAGGTAAGCATCTTAATTATAACGGCTATCTTATTACAATTTATTAGCTGCTCGGAGAAATCGACAGAGCCGCAATCGAAAGGCAAGCTTACCGGCAAAGTCACTATCGATGGGCAAGGTATCGATGGCGTGATAATCGATGTCAGCGCTTTTCAGATTAGCGGCGGACCCGGTGCCGCGAAGGCATGCAAGACAGCCGCCATAACCGAAGCCGGCGACTACACTATTGATTTGAGCGCCGGGGTTTATCGGGCTGATTTCGCCTATTACGGTTTCGGCGATGAAGGCTTTTCTACCGCCCGCTATCCAATTACGATATCAACCAATACCGAAACAGTAGTCGATGTTGAATTGAAAGACCCGATCCCGCATAGCTTTCTGGTTATCGATGGCAACGCCGCCGTTGAATTATCATGGGAAAGTTCCTATAGCGCGCTAAATTATCATCTTTACCGGGCTGATTCCGATGGCCAAAATTTCCAGATGATAGCCGTGGTCGATACCGGTTCGGGCACTATATATCATACCGATTATCCCCCGACTATCGGTGATTATTACTATTACGTTACGGCAATTTATGGCGAGGGGAATGAAAGCGGTTATGAAGATATCAAGCAAATTAGTTTTACCGGTTCGATAAGGCCCCCGACCGGCCTAATTGCCCTTGACCTGGTGGATTTTGTGCGATTAAGCTGGAATGAATGCGACCGGGTGCATTATTATCGCGTTTATCGCTCCCGATCAAATAATCATAGCTGGATCGCGATTGATTCGACTTCGGCAGAAAGCTATGATGATTTTCCGCCCGATACCTCGTTATATTACTATCGATTGACCTCGGTGAGTTCTTATGGCACTGAATCATCGCCGGGGATAACGGTTTCAGTCAATTTTGACGGCCGGTTCGATCCTCCGCAGGAAGTGAATATTGTCGATCGAGGCTCCGATTTATATCTAAGCTGGCAGGAATATGAAAACGTCGATCATTATTCGGTTTATAGATCGATCAGTCAAACCGGAGAATTCAGATTAATTAATACAACCACTAATAATTATTATGATGATACCCCGGCTGATACCGGCACTTATTACTACTATGTTACAGCCTCAGCATCCAATGACATCGAATCTGAACCTTCGACAATCGTTCACGCGAGCTATGACGGCGTGTTGGATTATCCAGCCGGCTTTGTCGCAATAAACCGAGGGTTGTATGTGGAATTGGGCTGGGAGGTAGTCCCCTGGGCCGGAGCTTACAGGATACTTCGGTCGACCGATGGTGAGTATTATTTCGAAATTGCCAGAGTGGGCGGCAGTGTTACTTCTTACGACGATTCACCTTCGTACGCGAATTTGTATTATTACAGTATTGCCAGCGAAACAATGACCGGGACTATTGGGGAAGCGTCCGAACCGGTGCAGGTGCAATATACGGCTAATCTCGTCGCGCCAACGGGGGTAATTGCTGAAAACCTGGGAACATCGATTAGAATATCCTGGGATTTACAAGAGAGCGCTGATGGCTATAAAATATACCGCGCCCGTTCTGAAAGCGACAGTTTCGAATATCTCGATTCCACTCTGGAGACATTCTATATTGATATTCCATCAACCGGCGGATCCTATTATTACAAGATCAGGGCCTTCGATTTTCTCGGTCATCAATCGCCGCTGTCGAATTCGGCTTATGTTCATTTCGATGATCGACCCTTGCCGCCTTATAATATGGTTGTCGTTGATTCCTTATATAAGGTATATTTATGGTGGGAATCGATTGAGACCGAGGCTGAATATGCGATTTACCGCAGTACTTCAATGGAAAGCGACTATGCTTATATCCAGACGGTAGATGAGCTTTCGGCATTCGATTGGCCGCCATCGGCCGGCAGTTATTTCTATGAAATCCGAACTATCGTTGATTATGACACCAGCGATTATTCGGAATTCAGGCATGTGGCGTTTTCCGGTATTCTCCAGCCGCCATCGGATTTGACCGCGATAGATGCCGGCACGCATATTCATATCGCCTGGACAGCGCCGGAGGGAGGCTCTTATTATGAGGTTTATCGAAGCGACTCAATCGATGATGGATATGTGAGAATCATGACTGTCTATGAAAATAGCGCCGATAACGCTCCTGAAGCCGGCGGTACTTATTATTTTAAAATAAAAGCTTTCACCCAAGGAAGTCTGCCTTCGCAATTTTCCGATTCGATCGAAGTGGAATTCGAACCGTAGATTAGAAAATCCCGGGTACCCGTTTTCGGGCTTGCCGAAAAACCTTAAAACCTGTCATTGCGAGGACCCGTACGGGGACGAAGCAATCTCGATATTCGCATTAATAAATGAGTAGATAATTTGTAGTTAGCAACGCATTTATATATCCAGATTACTTCGCTATCGCTCGCGATGACGAATTCGGGGATTTTCAACACTCCCTTTCAAGGGTATTACATCGTTTATCTGTTTGTGATATTGACTTTTCATCAAGCCTGTTTTCAGGAATATGATCATGGCTTTTAAAAAGCAGGTCGATGTTCCGAACGGAGTGAGAAACCCGGCTCTTATTATT
>CAZFSN010000141.1:2848-8526 GCA_964521815.1 uncultured Ignavibacteria bacterium
TTTTAAAAAGCAGGTCGATGTTCCGAACGGAGTGAGAAACCCGGCTCTTATTATTATCAATATTGCGAAATATTCTGAAATACTTCTTAATAATTATTTATCACTCCGGCACAGCAAATCGGGGACAGTGACGGATTGAACTATGGACACCTCTGAAATAGTTCACGAGATAGGTAACATCCGCCCCCAGAAAATCACAGCTGCCGTTGGCATCCGCGGCTACATAGAGAAATCGCGACATCTCGCTATCCCAACAGATATTGGGCGGCGGATCGCCAAGCCCTCGGAAGTACTGAACGGCATAGGTGATATCCCCGCCGAGGACGCTGCCATCGCCGTTGACATCCCCGGGTACGTATACGCAGTATTCAAGGGGCGGTTGAAACCTCGATAGTCTTATAGTCGGATCGCCCAACAAGCATAAACCATAAAACCAGGGCCGGCTTTCATACGTGGCGCATGACTCCATATCCAGTTGGGCCCACTCTAAAAACGCTTCGCCATATGAAGCGCCCTCACCCAATGGCCCATAAAAATCCTCGAAACATAACATCGAGCCGGTTTTAGTGCTGCCAAGCGAAACCAGACCGTAATCGGTTTCGAAAATATACCAGGCCCCCATATTATCGGTTTCCACATAGCGGGCGTTGGAACAGGCGAATAAATTATAAGTTAGAGCCTGCATCACGTAGGATTCAATTTCGTAGTTATGGAACAGTTGATAGCTTGACTCAGTGTGATAAATATAGTGAGCCTCGGGAGACGAATGCGAGCATATAAGAACATGTTCATACTGATTATTCGAAGGCTCTTGAAGGTGATCGATATAGTTATCCCGACACGTTTCGTAAATATCGACAACCGAATCTGTCTGGGAGAATGCCCGCGCAACATCAAAACCCCAGCCGTAGGTGTTCCAGTCGTTATCGATAAAAGCCAGACCGTGATCGGCAAGCCTCAAATCACCGGCTCGATAGGCGTGATTTTTGCGGAAATAATTGCGCATAGTCCCGACCTCGGTAGCGCCATGGTATTGAAGATTGGAGGATTTCAGCCGCCCGCACCAGATATCAGCTTGTAAAGAACCGCTGTGCGTATCGTACATGCCATTGCTATCGGAATCACCCCAGGTTCCATCCAGGTCCATAAAATATAAATCACAGGGAAATGTCGCGTGACCGCCACCCCAACTGCCCGGTTCATTCAATTCATACCACGGCACCGCCAGGTCGCCTATAAATATCACACCGGCAATATCCAGATTGATCCAATCGTCGTGGATTAATTGACGCAGAGGTTCCGGCGACAGAGTTTCCAGGCCCGTATAAAGAATAATACTGTAACCATCAAGCTGAAGATCAAACATAAAAGTATTGAGGTCGGTTTCGATAGAGTCATATAAATCAGCATTGACTATTATATCAATCGTAATATCAGTCGTAACCGTAAAAGCCTTAATAAGTTGTATATTAGTCGATGACGCGAAATTGCGGGTCTGATTATACTCATCATAGGTTATTGGGCTGGTCGTGGTATCAAGCCAACGTGTGACATTGACGGTTGTGGGATCATATCGTCTCTGTGCCGGGCTTATAGCGAAACTCAAGGATAATACAATTAAAATGGTTATTAATATAAAAATCCGATTCACGCTACCTCCTTATCAGGCTGTTCATATAATCTAAAATAGCATAGATAAGTCAAATATCAAAGCGAAAAAAGCAAGGTTATTAGCTTGAAGTATTAAAATCAGGTTTCATGAAAAGAATATTTTAGCAGTTATTATCATTATATAATACAAGGCGTTATATTTTGCTATAAATGGACTTGCGAAATATCTTAAAGATTACTAATTTCCTGATTAATAATAATTGTCCGCGCTTTTAAGCCGGATTCTACTAATAGAAAGGATAAGCGATGACTGATAAATTCAACGCGCCTCGCTGGGATTTGGATTCTCTTTTTCCGGGTGGCTCAAGTTCGAAAGAGTTCAGCGATTTCAGAAAAAAACTGAAAAACGATCTGGACAGCACGCAACAAGCTATTGACAAAGTAAAAGGCCGCACCGATGACGGCAGTTTCGATGCCTGGGGTAAGATCGTGCTGGCTATGCAGGAACTCTATAAACAAGTTTATCAGGCCGGTTCATTCGCGGAATGCCTGATCAGCCAGGATGTCAACGACACGGAAGGGCATAAGATCGACGCCGAAATATCCACTTATGGCGCGCAATGGGGTTCCCTGATGACCGGTTTCGAGGAATTCGCTATTAATGTTACCGATAAGCAGTGGGGAAATTTTATCGACGCCGCTAAATTGAGTGAAATCCGGTTTTACCTCGATCTACTTAGAACCAAAGCCAAATCCAAAATGCCTCCCGAATTTGAACGTTTGGTCCTGGATTTGGCTGTCGATGGCTATCATGGCTGGAACCGTCTGTACGATAAAATGGCCGGCGATTTGCGAACTGAATTCAACGAAAATGGCGAAAGCAAAGTTATCTCCATGGGCCAGCTTGCCCCCAAGATGGAAGACCCCGACCGGAATATCCGTCGTCAGGCTTTTGAAAAGCTCGAACAAACCTGGCAATCGCACGCTGAACTGGCGGCCCATACCTTGAATTCGCAAGCCGGTTTCAGACTGGCTCTCTATAGAAACCGCAAATGGGATTCAATCCTGTACGAACCGCTTCAAGCGGCCCGCTTGAAAGAGGAGACACTGGAGGCCATGTGGTCGGCGATTGCCAAAGCCGCGCCCGGATATAACAAATATATCGAAGCCCGTAAGAAGATTTTGAGTATCGATAAATATATGTGGTACGATCAATACGCGCCAGTCGGCAAATTGGGTAAAACATATTCGTTCCCGGAAGCCGAGGCTTTCATTATCGAACATATCGGCAGTTTCAGCGCGGAGATGGGGGAATTTTCCCGCATGGCTCTGGCCAATCGCTGGGTCGAGGGCGAGGACCGTTCCGGCAAAGCCGCCGGCGGTTACTGCACGGGTTTTCCTTTGAACAAACAGTCGCGGATTTTCATGACTTACACCGGCACTTTTGGCGGGTTGTCCACGCTGGCGCATGAACTCGGTCATGCTTATCATAGCTTTGTGCTTAAAGACAAGCCGATATTCGCCTCGCGCTATCCGATGACATTGGCCGAAACCGCCTCGACCTTCAACGAACTTCGCGTAAAAGACGCCGCCCTGGAACTGGCCTCCGACAAAGGCGAAAAACTGATGATGCTCGATCAGAAACTTCAGGATGGCTACACTATGATGTGCAACCTCTACGCTAGGTTTTTGTTCGATAAGGCATTCTACGCCGAACGCAAACAGGGCACGGTCAGCCGCCAGCGCCTCGATGAGTTAATGCTTGAAGCGCAGAAACAAGCCTATGCCGGCACTCTCGATGACAGCGGTTATCACAAGCTTTTCTGGGCCAGCAAACTTCATTTCTATTTAACCGGCCAGCCGTTCTATAATTTCCCGTACACTTTCGGTTTCCTCTTCGCGGTCGGGATATATGATCGCGCCCTGAAAGAGGGCCCGGCGTTCGCGAAAGATTATCGCAATCTGTTAGCCGATACCGGCAGCATGATGACCGAGGACGTAGCCAAAAAACACCTCGGTGTCGACTTGACCAAAGAGAACTACTGGACCGACGCCGTCACCCGTGTCATGAGTGATATCGAGCCGTTCGTTAAGCTGGCGGGAGAGATGTAGCATTGTGCCGTCGGGTCGCCTGACCCGACGGTATTTCTGTGGTTGGCGTACGTCCTCGTGCGCCAACGGGCCTCTTATTCCAGCCGGCAGACGAGGACGTCTACCAGCCACAAGAAATTCTAAACTGAGATTCTGCCGAAGATAGACAGATTGCTTCGCCCCGCTTAACGCGGGACTCGCAATGACTGCCTTAAAAAACCCGTCATTGCGAGGAGTCCGAAGGACGACGTGGCAATCTGTTTCCTTTTCAGCAGAATGCAAATATCATAAGAAAACCTTTTTACGGGACCAGCACCCGGCAGCTTTATTATTAGCGCACTTCCCAAATATTCCTTGCTATAAATTCGGCGTTTCAATAAGTCGATAAAGGGCATATCAAGCACTCATGACATTAGCCTACGAGATCCATGCTGAAATATTTATTCCATAAACGTCGATTTTTGCCATTTCAATAACTGTTTCGAAATGAATCGCCTGTTCACAACAGCCAAAATACGCTTTTAATCGGTTAAAGGTCTGGATATCTGACCCGACAATAATATCAAATACCAAACCCAGCAGGGTAAATATAACTTTTAAGCCAACCAATTTAGGAGGTGAGCAAATGGCCTGGAAGAAACCGCAAAGAAGGACTCGCGTGAAAGGTTATACACGCACGTTACCGAATGGTAAGAGAGTCAAAGTTAAATCTTACATGAGAAAGACAAGCTAAGATTTCAATATGGGGGAACGAAAGTTCCCCCCTTTTTTTGCTTACAGGATCGCTATCCTAAACCAGCTAATTATCCCATTCCGATAGAACCGAAATATAAAAATAATAATTTGACAGTTTAAATGATTGCTTAAATTGCCGTACTCGATGAATCGCCATTAACCGCGGCGTTATCTGTATTCGGCCCTTCATCCGGAGTATCAGGTATAAGACACCAGACCCGCCTTTTGCGCTTTCCCCAACGCCGGGCTTCATCCCGTGTCGGCAGACAGATATCAAGATGGTTGCCCTTGATCATATTGCCGGTATCCTCGGCCCGCCACCAGCCGAGACCCTCGATATAAACCCAGGTTCCCATCGGCACTACCGATGGATCGACCGCGACGGTATGAAATGGTTTGGCCGGTACGCCGGAGAATGTAATTCCATGGAATCTTTTTTCGTATTCATCGATTGCCAGGTAGGCGGTAACAATAAATGTATCGGGCGGGTTTGATCCTGTAATGGCCATATGTTCTTCGGCAGTCGGCGGCCCGACAAGTTCGCCGCTGACTTCATAGGTCAGGCTGTTTTCGCGATTACAGCTCGGTGCGACTACCAGTATCAGCCAAAAGACTATTAATACGGATCCCGCCCTAAATAAGCATCTATAGGGTGATTTCAGCTTCGACCATGTCATAAAAACCACTTTTACAACTTATTTTATTACTTCACTAAATACCCGGCAAGTTCCATGCCGAGATTAGCCTTTACGAACCATCAATTTAAGTTCAAAGTTTCCAATTGGCGATCAAAATTAGAGCTGGCCCCGCTCCCGCCGGACCAGATTAAATCCTTACAACCGTATGAGTTGTCGTTATGGCAATAATACCATACATACAAAAATCCGTTATTTGCATCTCATTCATGGCTAATTCAACGAATGTCGTAGGCAATTAGTTGCATATTTTTAGCAAGAAGTTACATAATTATTTATTATGAACTCAATTAAGAGTCGATAATACATGTACTACTTGCTTGACTTACGAGAGCGCGATTATATCGGCCGAAATATGCCCGGCTATATTCAAGCGAAATAATACGTTCACTTATAGTCTGATTTAATTTACATCGGCCACTGTTTCATCGCAGCATGTCGCAATTTGGCCAGCCCGATGGCGGTTCAGCGGGAGATCGGCTGACGTCAGTCAGGCCGCTCGCCAAAAGACGAGCGGCCGAAAGCGAATTAGTGTCTTATTCCGTA
>CAZFSN010000142.1:0-8523 GCA_964521815.1 uncultured Ignavibacteria bacterium
AAAGTTTCACGGTATCGCTGGATAGTCCATCGGGAAGAACCTTTCTTGACCAAATACCTCGAAGCCCCGATCAACTTAACCGTCTGGTTAATCAGGAACAGATGCAGGTGTTTCAGGAAGCCCTGGATAAACTTCCCGCCGGCCAAAAGGCGGTTTTCATGTTAAAAACATACGATGAGTTTTCATATGATGAAATATCAAAAATAGTAGGATGTTCGGTAGGCACAGTCATGTCGCGTTTGTTTCGGGCACGAGCCAAACTCAGGCATGCTTTGAAAAATACCGATAAGAAAAAAAATGACAAGTTGCAGAAATAAAAGATTAATCGGCCCGTATTTGGACGGCCAACTGGGCGATTGCAAGTGGCTTGATGAACATATCGCCGAATGTTCGGAATGTTTGGCTGAATATGAAGCGATACAACATATTTATCATCTGGCTCAAAAAACTGATTTTCCACCTCCGGAGAGCAGTTATTGGAAGAAATTCGGAACTCGGGTAATAGCCCGAATCGCGGCTCGGCCAGAGTATCGGCCAAAGCGATACTTCAGCTTCATCGATACGCTTTTCGCGCGGAGGCTGGCTGTAAAACTGGTCACGCCGCTGCTGGTTGTTCTAATTACCGTTCTGGCTATTAAGTTATATGCTCCCGTTAAGAAATTAAGGGGATTGCCATCCGAACCGCAGGTTGGAGTGATAAACCAGGTTGATGAAAATAAAGTGGATGTTTTGTCTGAAAAGGCGGATGTAACCAGCCCCGACATTCCTGTAATCGCGGACGTAAAATCCGGCGTGCCCGTTATGGCAAACATTTCGGCGGATGGTTCGGATCCAAAAGCTGAACCGATGGAAAAAAAATCAAGACCAGGCGAGATAAAGAATATTACTTCCGGACCGGAGGCCGCCGCAAACCTGGCGGAAACAGAGGTTTTGGAGCAAGCCAATTCCGATGATATTATCGCTTCATATCTTGATCGTCGACCGATTAAAACCAGTTACACCAGGGATTCCGGCCTGGGTAGCGGTATCTGGACTGATCTGACCGCTAATTTGAAATTGACTGACTTTAATACCGACCAGGTGATCAGGTTTCAAATATTATCCGGCTCCAGCCCGAGTCTGGCTCCATTATCATCTTACCGCGAAGCCGCCGGAAAATTTTTCGCTCCGGAAATATCGAACTCGCGCGGTCTGTTTGAGTTGAATTTTACCGGCGGATGGGGTTATGCCAGAGGCGATGGGGATTTCAGCGAAGACAGATTTCATCACCTGAAATTGGAACTTGACCTGATGAAAGAGAAGTAATTTCAATTAAATATTATTAAAGCTCGATTTTAAATTCCGGGTTTAGCCGCTAAATCTGAAGCTCCCAAGAATAATGGTTTAGCGGCTAAACTATATAGGCAGGCGACAAGCCTACCCGAGGTTGTTGACAAACCAGGCAGTTGGGTCCAGTCAGGTCGTAGCGAAGTGTGACCTGACTGCTAATTCCATGTCGGGCCTCAAGGTCTTGGCGATCACGCCCTATCGGGCTACGACCCGACATAACATTCGGTGTGATTATACTTTTGGTCATTTTGTCAACAGTCTAGAGTAAGCGACAAGCCTACCCTTTTTCATGATAGTGCCGGATTAAAAATATATTCTGAAAAAAACTATAGAAAAAGCGTTAAAATATTTGCTTATCGAAAGTTAATTATATATATTAATTTTCTGAGGTGAGAGGAGCCAGAAAGAGATATCTATGTGGCTCGTTTTTTTATTGGTGTTAGTTTTCGCGGCCTACGGTGTTTTTGAATATCGCCGTCACTGCTTTAATATTGGTCAAATCCCTGTCCGGGTTCATGTTAACGGCACGCGCGGCAAATCGTCAGTAACTCGATTAATCGGCGGCGGTTTAAAAGGCGGCGGTAAACGAGTATTCATTAAAACCACCGGCACAAGCCCCAGAACAATCGATATTGACGGCATCGAACACTCTATCAGACGCACAGGTTCGGCAAATATCATAGAACAATTGAAAATCACCCGCGATGCTGTAGCTGAGAAAGCGGAATTCTTTGTGGTCGAATGCATGGCCCTCATTCCCCATCTTCAATTCGTCACCGAGCAACAGATGATTAAATCACAGGTAGGAGTTATTACCAATATTCGCGAGGATCATCTTGATGTGATGGGGCCGACTGTCGAGGATGTGGGTCAGGCTTTATGCAATTCCATCCCGCGAAACAGCATTCTGTTTACGGCGGAAAAAAACTATATCGATATTATTCAAAAGCGGGCCGATGAAGTCGGAACGAAAGTGGTGTCAATTGACCCTTCAATGGTATACGATGAAGACCTTCGCGGTTTTTCTTATCTTGAACATAAGGATAATGTCGCTTTGGCCTTATCGGTCTGCCAACATCTGGGCGTGGACAAAGATTCCGCTCTTCGCGGAATGTACACTATTCAGCCGGATCCCGGGGCTTTGCGCAAATACAGGCTTAATGTTAACGGCATTAATATTGAATTTATCAATGCCTTCGCCGCCAACGACCCCGACAGCTACCGCACCATCTGGAAAATGCTTCACCTGCACAAAGGCAATGAAAAAAAGCTGATAGTTCTGGTCAATTCCCGTCGTGATCGGATTCAAAGAGCCGAGCAGTTGGGCGAATTTATCGCCAGGGAGCTCGAGGCGGATTATTTTGTTGTCAGTGGTGAAGCGACCCGTCCGCTGGTAAATAAGGCTATTAAAAACGGTCTGTCGGCAAACCGGATAAAGGATTTAGGCGGGCATTCGGTGGTTGAGATATTTAATTATATAAGCAATCTGGCCAAACAGGATATGATGGTAGTTGGAATTGGAAATATAGTTGGACTGGGTGAGGAAATCGTGAGATATTTCGCAAACAAGGGGAGGATGGTTGCCTGAATCGACATTAATAATGCAGGCTATCGGTCTTGGCCTCGTGATAAGTTTAGTGTTCTCCGAGGTTTTGGGTTTAGCCGCCGGCGGTATGGTTGTCCCCGGCTATATTGCGCTGATGATTCATCAGCCGCTAAGAATATTAGGGACTATAATTGTCGCGCTGGTGACTTTTTTCACTGTAAGGCTTATGTCTAATCACATGTTTCTGTATGGCCGCCGGCGCACCGTGATGATAATTCTGGTTGGTTTTTGTTTTGGCTGGGCCTCCCGGGAATTGTTCGTAATATCTCCATCTAATCTGACAATCGAGTTTCAGACTATCGGCTATATTATTCCCGGACTTATAGCCAACTGGATGGAACGGCAGGGAGTTATCCAGACGATTACCATGATGATCGTCGCCGGCGTGCTGGTCAGGATGCTTCTGATGATTTTCACCGGCGGGAGGGTAATACTGTGATAAAAAAAGCAGGCAAGCCTTCGCTGTTTTTGCTTATATTCCTGGCCTTACTGTCATTATTCCTGTTTTATTTAGCCGAAAAATCACAAACGCCGAGGAAAGCGGAATTCTATGATCAAAAGATAAAAGCCGCTCAATTAGACAAACAGGCTCAGGAGATTATAAAGCGCGAAATAAGCAAACGCGGTTATGTAATCGATATACAGAACGACCCGAATATGTCCGGCATGATCGGCCCGCAATATTCGCAGATCACCACCGACCGCGGTTATATTCGTGATAAATTGATTTCGACTAATCCCAATAATGCCGCCGTCTTAATCGATCTGTATCATAAAGCCGGATTGAAACCCGGAGATTATGTAGCGGTGACATTCACCGGCGCGTTCCCGGCGATGAATATCGCGGTGCTGGCGGCCTGCAAAGTGATGGATTTGAAGCCGGTGATTATTACCTCGGAGGGCGCGTCCACCTGGGGCGCCAACTGGGATGAGTTCACCTGGCTGGATATGGAAACAGCCCTGGTCAATAGCGGTATCTGGAATTATAAATCCGTGGCCGCGTCTATCGGCGGCGGCAATGACCATGGGCGCGGGCTTTCTCCGGAAGGCCGCGATCTGCTTGAGAAGGCTATAGGCAGAAATAACGTCGCCCTGATTTCCTCAATCGATGATGAAAATCCGACCGGTTCATTGCAGCTTAATATCGATAAAAGAATTGAAATATTTGACCGCGAGTTAGAAGGCGGAAGCTATAAAGCGGTTATCAATGTCGGCGGCGGTCTGGCGGCCATTGGATCGCCTCAAAACGGCAAACTGATATTACCGGGATATAACGGTCATCTATATGAACGGGAGTTTCCCGCCCGGGGAACCATAAATATTTTAGCCGAACGCCGAATACCGGTTATTCACCTGCTTCAAATTGCCCAATTTGCCGATAAGTACGATTTACCGACTGAAGTTACTCCTGAACCGGAAATCGGTGAAGGTATGGTATTCGTTCAGGAAAAATATTCGATAACCACCACGGTGATTTATACGGTTATTTTGTTGGCCTTTCTCTGGGGCGCTATTCGGTTCGATTTCAGATATTATATCTATAGAAATAAACATTTATTCGTGAAGAAAGATAGATGACGGGGGAAGCATGAACCGTAAATTAGTTATATGTTCAATCGTGATCGCGCTTTCGGTTTTTATGGCGGAGGCATCCGCCAGGAAAACTGTCGCGCCATTCGGCCGGCCCAGGATAGTCGCTTTCGATAATTATACCGGAAAACCTTATACCTATTATTGCCTGGTGAAAGAGCAATCGATGGGCTTTGCCATAGAAGGTCCGGCTGATGTCGATATCCGAACTCGCGCCGGTTTGCTTAAGCCTGATATCACCGCCGATTATCAGATACAGGTCTGGGAAGAACAATATTTGGTCGCGGCGGAAAAGTTCAAGAGCAAGAAAATCGATGGCGAAATAAATAATTCGTATTTATTCCCGGCGGCTTATCGGCGAGTAAGTTTCCAGGCCCCGGCCGGCCTGCATAATTATCGCCTCTGGCTGGTTTCGGATAATATCGATACCGTGTTTCTCCGTATTTATCAATCGGAAACAGCGAGCGATACTATTGCCAAAGTAGCCATGTACCCTCTGGAATATTTCAAACGAGTCCACCTGTATTCCAAGAAAAATCAGACTCCCTATTACCTTATCAATAAAAGCGAAGGGGTCAAGCTGAAAGTTACCGGGCCGGCTGATTTGATTATCAGGACAAGGGCCAATTTCACCAACGATCTGGACGGCCGAATAGGTTATGCGCTGGCTATGATGGAAGATGGCGAGGAAGTCAGCACTCTGTCGACGACCACATCCAAATCACTGACTATGGCTTATCAGGATTATACCGGCGTAGTGCCATCCAAACCAACAGAATTTGTGGTCAATATTCCGGCGGGCGACCATACCTATACTTTTTTACTGAAGGAATCGGCCGCCGAGACGATCAGTATTCGGTTTTCATTACCTAAACAAGAAGATGAAGAAGATGCATCGCAATAAAGCTATTAAACAACCTCATGTTGTATTAAGCTTGTCGTTGGTCTGGTTATTTTTACTTTTGCTGGCCGGTCAGGCTATATCTAAAAGCGATCGTTTTGATTTCAACCTGGAACTTCAAACCATATATGATGATAATATCCTGGATTATTCCGATGCTGATCTCGATCTTATGGATGATCCAACGGTGCCTGATAACAGATATGGCATAAAATCCAAAGATGATTACATTTTCATACCGGAATTGGAGATAGTTTATAAAACTCAACTGGCCGGCCATAGCTTGCATACCGGCTTAAAAGGGCGTTACTATTATTATAAAGAGAATGATATTAAAAGATATTTCAAAGTCGAAGGCTATTTCAAGCGTTTCTTTAACAAAAGAACATATTTTCAGGGTACGATAGGATTTTTGCCGGACTATTATTATCGTAATAGCTATAGTTCAACCGAAGGCTATCAGGAAGCCAAATTCGACAAGTTCTCCCTTGAAGCAAAATTATCTCATAAGTTGAACGAATATATCACGACTAATTTATCATACTCGTACGCTAACAAAAATTTTATTCAGCTTTTCGATGAACGCGATATTAAGGAGCATGAATTCCAGGGGGAAGCGATATATTATCCCTCAAAATATTGGAAAAGCTGGTTTTCATACGCGTTTACAACCGCGATCGGCGCCGGAGCAAAGAGTATACAATTTCGGCGCGACACATCGTTTGATGCCAATCTTCTTACTTTTGGGACAAGGCTTTATCTTAAAGGATTGAAGAAAAAGAGCTTTGAATTAGCCGGTCAGGTCTCATATAAAATCGTGTATTTTCAAACTTCTAAAGTTACTACTGAAGATAGATACCGGCTTGGCCGGGAGGACAACCGCTGGTATGTGACCTTGATGGCCAAACATGCCGTTAATTCCCGGTTTAATGTAGGTGTTAATTTCAAGAAAACGACCAAAACAGTCGATCTTCCGGCGCAAGAATTGAAAGATTTTCTGGAATCATCATCGAATTCCGTATATATTATATTAGATTACAGTTTATAGTCTGATTGTAATATTTTCTTATAAGGAGGCATTTTTGCGCTTTGCTGGAATCGTTTTATGGATTATTTTTAATTCTATGATTGGTTTTTCCCAAAATCTGCCCGCGCCTGATTCGGGTGATGTCTATAAAAAAAACCGCCTTCAAATGGTGGAAACTCAAATTGTCAGACGGGGCGTAAAAGACCAAAATGTGCTGAAGGCTTTAAGAGAAGTCCCCCGTCATCTGTTCGTACCGGAAAACATGAAAAACTACGCCTATGAGGATGAACCTCTACCAATAGGTCAGGGGCAGACTATCAGCCAGCCATATATTGTAGCTTTGATGACTGAATTACTGGAATTGACAAAGAAATCGAAAGTATTAGAAATCGGTACCGGTTCCGGTTATCAGGCGGCGGTTCTGGCAGAGCTTTGTGATTCTGCCAGTTCAATCGAGATTATCTGCGAACTGGCTGACAAAGCGGATTCAACCCTCAAAGCGCTGGGTTATAAGGTCGATGTCAAATGCGGCGACGGCTATCGGGGCTGGCCTGAAAAAGCGCCTTTTGACGGTATCATAGTCACCGCCGCTCCCGATGAAATTCCTCAGCCTTTATTGGATCAATTAGCCGAGGGGGGGAGAATGGTCATACCGGTGGGAACATATCATCAGGAATTAAAACTGATCAGGAAAATCGGCGGCAAAATCAAGGAAATGAATGTGATCCCTGTTCGGTTTGTGCCGATGACCGGCGAGAGCGAAAAGTAGGGCCGCTTTTTCCGCTTGATTTATTTTGTAACAAATCGTAGATGATGGTCGTAGTTTATCCAGAACAGTGATTTTAATTCAAGGGAGGAAATATCTATGGCTCCAAAGAAATTATATCGATCCCGGGAAAATGCTATGGTAGCCGGCATTTGCGCCGGCATAGCCGAGTATTTTAATATTGATTCATCTCTGGTAAGGTTGGCCACTGTAATCCTGATATTCCCCGGTGGATTGAGTATCTGGGCTTATATCATAGCCTGGATTATTATCCCCCAGAGACCGCTTATCAGTAGTTCGGCCCAGGAATCGGTAACCGGCGAAAACGTACCGTCAACCGGCGAGGCCGAAACGCCGGCCGAACCGATCGGAAGCGATGATAAATCCAGATATATCGTAGGGGTGGTCCTGGTCGGTCTGGGTGTTCTATTTCTTCTGAATTCATTTAATATTTTCGCCTGGTTCTCGTTTTCCAAGCTGTGGCCTATGGTGCTGATCATAGTCGGGTTGTTCGTACTGTTCAAAGGCGTTAATCGAGGTGGGACCAATGAGAATTAGTTCATTATGCTGGGGAGTCTTTTTCCTCGGTGTCGGATTGTTTTTTCTGGCTATAAATATAGGCTACCTGGATCATCTGGTCTGGCTTAAATTGTTTTCGCTGTGGCCGGTGATATTGATCGCCATAGGCATAGCCGTGATATTCAATCGCACCAAACTCAAATTTCTCGGGCTGGCCGCGCCGTTGTTGATTGCCTTGACTTTCGTTTATGTTGCCGCCTCGGACTGGGGTTATTGCTACGATTATGACTATTATTATAATAGCCGTTCCTCCTCGGGCTACAATCGCGAAGTGTACGAATATTCCGTGGAAAGCGATCCTGATGTCAAAAGCCTGAATGTGGAAATGGATTTCGGGCTGGGCGAACTCTGGATCGGCGCGACTTCAAAGGTTTTGTTTGACGGCGATTTTGAATACCGTTCGACCAGGCCTGACTGCAGTCATAAGATGGTAGGCGATGAATGCAGGATTGATATTAAGTCGAAGGATTGGCGCGGATTTAATATATTCAGAAAACGCAGCTTAAAAAACGATGCCCGGATATTTGTCGCCGATTATTTGCCGTTGGAATTAAATCTCGATATCGGCGCGGCCAAGGTCGACCTTGATATGGCCGATCATATGTTGGAAAAATTGTACTTAGATACGGGCGCGGCCGAGGTCAAGCTCAGACTTGGATGCCGTCTGCCTAAAATCGATATTGATATAAACGCGGGCGCCTCAGATTTGGTAATCTATGTACCTC
>CAZFSN010000143.1:0-8481 GCA_964521815.1 uncultured Ignavibacteria bacterium
ACTACAAACCATATTCGGAAAATATTATAGCAGGATAAAACCGCGCCTGTTCATTCATGATTGCTACGATAATAATTCACTGGATGATATAGGGCAAACTTCATATGGCACGCCTGTTTATTTAAATAAGAAAATAAGCGAGGCTGATTTGATTTTAACGATTAATTCGGTCGAACCTCATTTTTTCGCGGGCTTCACGGGCGGCCGGAAATCCCTCATTCCGGGCCTGGCCGCGTTCGAAACCGTTCAGAAAAACCATCGCTTTGCCAAAGATATCAATGCCACGACGTTAAGCCTTGATAATAATCCGCTTCATCTCGATCTGGAAGAGGGGATTAAGCTGATCGGAGACAAGGTCATAATCACTATTCAATGTATCACTAATCGGGATGGCCGCTTAATCGATTTATTTGTAGATAAGCTCAATGACGCGTTTATGCGAGCCTGCGCGCGAGCTGAGGAATGTTATACGATTGAATTGCCTAAAAAATACGAGGTGGTGATCGCCTGTTGCGATCAGCCGCTGGATAGCAATCTCTATCAACTTCAGAAAGCCCAGGAACATGGCGGGCGCATGGTCAAGACCGGCGGAGTGCTGATTACCATGGGCGCTTGCCTGGAGGGTACCGGTTCCGATTATTTCATGAAATTAGCCGATAAATACCCCACCCCGGAGTCAGCCTTAACTGAAGGCATAAAGGATGACTCATTTGGTATTCACAAACTCATAAAAACCGCTCGTCAATTGCAAAAATTTAAAGTCTTTTATGTAACAACCCTTGACGAACATCAAGTTGAAAAAGTATATTTTAAATCCTTCAAAGATATAAAGACAGCCGTGGAAGCGGCCATGAAGGAATTTAACACTAATTTTGAATTAGCTGTTTTGGAGGACGCTGGATATTCAGTACCGGTAATAAAACCTTAAAAAAAGGAGTTTCAAGTGAGGAAGAAAGTAACCATAGTCGGCGCCGGCCATGTGGGCGAAAGCTGTGCTATGTATCTGGCTCAGACAAATCTTTGTGATATCACTCTCATCGATATCGTACAAGATATGCCTCAGGGCAAGAGTCTCGATTTATCTCAAGCCGGCCCGATTGTCGGCTATGACTGTAAGGTCGAAGGAAGCAACGATTTCGCGGCGCTGGAAGGTTCTGATTTAATCGTCCATACCGCGGGCTTGCCGCGTAAGCCCGGTATGAGCCGTGAAGACCTGCTGAACATGAATGCCGATATTATCCGCAATATGGCCGAGAACGCCAAGAAATACGCGCCTAAATCGATGATTCTGATGGTCGCCAATCCGCTGGATATCATGACTTACCATGCCTGGAAAGTCTCCGGTTTCCCGACCAATCGTGTGTTCGGTCAGGCCGGTATTCTCGATTCGACCCGGTTCAGGACCTTTGTTGCCTGGGAACTGGGCGTCTCGATGAATGACGTGCAGGCGATGGTTCTCGGTGGCCATGGCGATACCATGGTGCCATTGCCATCCTATACCACGGTTTCAGGCATTCCGATAACCGAACTTCTGCCTAAAGAAAAAATTGACGCTCTGGCGCAAAGGACCCGTGTCGGCGGCGGCGAGATCGTTAAACTGCTTAAAACCGGTTCGGCTTACTATGCTCCGGGGGCGGCGACTATCCAGATGGTCGATTCGGTCCTTAATGACCGCAAGCGAGTTCTGCCGCTGTCGGCTTACGTGGATGGCCCTTACGGTATCAAGGGACAATATATCGGCGTGCCGGTTATTCTCGGCGCCGGCGGCGTGGAAAAAATTCTGGAACTGAAACTCAACAAAGATGATCTGGCCGCTTTGCAGAAATCTGCCGGTGAGTACAAGAAAGTACTAGGCGAACTGGGCTACTAATCGGAAAAAGTAAACCTGATTGATTGCATCTGTGGTTTTAAGTAAATAGCGTGAGTGGGGCGTCATAATAAGATGCCCCATATCCGAGGGTACGTTGAAGAACCTCAAATTTGTCATTGCGAGGAATCCGAAGGATGACGAAGCAATCCGTAACTAGTTCGGCAGCAAATATACAGATTGCACGGATGTGCCTCGACGGCTTCACCCCTGTACGGGGTTCGCATTGACAGGCGCGCGTTTTTTCAATGCTCGCCCGCCGCTTGAATGCAGATAGTTATCAGGTTATTGAATCCGTTGAACGGGTGGTAGTGGATTTCGATGAGTATGCAAATATCGAATCATATGGTCGTGAATTATGATTTTTATAATAACTGCTGTTTAATACCTTTATTTATATAAAGGAGAATGATATATGCCGAACGGTTCTAAACATAATATCTGGGGGATTATTCTAATTGCTCTGGGAATAATATTTCTATTCAATTTCAATCTTGGCAGTATCTTACGTGTGCTCTGGCCATTGGCTATAATCGCAATAGGTTTATATGTTATTTTTAAGCATAAGCATGGCACGGGCAGTTCAGCCTGGTCTTCTGCCGGTCAAAATGATCAATCGGGCATTCCCGGTTTGTTTGGCGAAATTAAGATGGCCAACTTGACCGAAGGTATCGGGTCAATCGAAAAAACTCTTCTGTTCGGCGATATCGAAATCGATTTGACCGGGGCGAAATTGCTTGACGGTGATAATTATATCAGCGCTATGGCCTTGTTTGGCAGTATTAAAATCAATTTGCCTGAAAATTACCCGACGAAAGTCGACCTGGGTTGCTGTGGCGGCGATCTGTATTTCCGGCAACGGCATGCCGATGGGCTTTTCGTTGGCCTAAAAACAAAAGACGAAACCTACGATAACGCGTCAGCCAGGCTTAACATAAATGGAAAATTAGTCCTTGGCGAAATAAAGGTAACAAGTAAATCAAAATAGAAGGAGAAGAAATGGCAAAGTTTAAGAAGATTACACCTCCCGCCGACGGCGCCCCGATAAAGGTGGTCAATAAGAAGTTGGCGATCCCCGATAATCCGATTATTCCGGTAATTGAAGGAGATGGAATCGGACGCGATATTATGAAAGCCACCCGGCGGGTTGTTGACGCCGCCGTTGAAAAAAGCTACGGTGGCAAGAAAAGGATCGTCTGGTTCGATATCTATGCCGGCGAATCCGCCAACGAGAGATATGGCGAATGGCTTCCCGATGACACGCTCAAAGCGATCAAGCAATATATTGTGGCTTTAAAAGGCCCGCTGACTACTCCAATCGGCGGCGGCTATCGTTCGCTTAATGTTACTCTCAGGCAAATATTAACGCTATATGCATGCGTAAGGCCCGTTCGCTATTTCGAAGGAGTTCCTTCGCCGGTGAAGCGTCCCGATAAGCTTAATGTGGTTATCTATCGTGAAAACACCGAGGATGTTTATGCCGGTATCGAATGGGCAAAGGGAACCAAAGAGGCTAGAGCCCTTATAGATTTTATAGGCAAGAAGCTGAAAAAGGAAATTCGACCCGATTCAGGTATCGGTATCAAGCCGATTTCGGTGAAGGGCACCCAGCGTCTGGTACGCAAGGCTATCCAGTACGCGCTGGCCAGCGGCAGGAAATCGGTGACCCTGGTTCACAAGGGCAATATCATGAAATACACTGAGGGCGCTTTCCGTGATTGGGGCTACAAGCTGGCGGCCAAGGAATTTGCCGACAAGACTATAACCGAACAGGAACTCTGGGATAAATACGACGGCCAATGCCCGGCCGACAAGATCATTATCAAGGACCGTATCGCCGATTCGATGTTCCAGCAGGTACTTACCCGCGCGGATGAATATGATGTTATCGCCACGCCGAATCTCAACGGCGATTATCTTTCGGACGCCTGCGCGGCTCAGGTTGGCGGATTGGGTATGGCCCCGGGCGCCAATATCGGTGATTATGTCGGCTTATTCGAAGCTACTCATGGCACGGCCCCGAAATATGCCGACAAGGATATGGTCAATCCGGGCTCGCTGATCCTTTCGGCAGTCCTGATGCTGGAATACATGGGTTGGAATGAGGCGGCCAAATCTATTGAAACCGCGATTGAAAAGACTATCAAGCAGAAAACAGTCACTTACGATCTCGAACGCCAGATGGAAGGCGCGACCAAGGTATCGACCTCCCAATACGCGACGCATATTATTGGTAATCTCTAATCTGCTAAAAGCAAGCGGGGTTGTAAGAAGCGACCCCGCTTTTTTATTTGGAAACACTGGATTGACAAATCTTGTTTTGATAGAAAAAGCCAATAACACCATGGGGTGATATATTTATGTTTAATTTTAAAAATAAGACTGTTTTAATCACCGGGGCTTCCCGAGGTATTGGAGCTTCGGCGGCTAAATTATTCGCCGAATACGGCGCGAATGTCGTGATTAATTATCATCAAAACCATAAAACAGCTGATGCTGTCTTAAAACAGCTTACCGCCAACAAAGGCTCAGCTCGCTTGTTTAAAGCCAATATTGCTGATAATGACGAATGCCGGGCCATGATCGATTGGACTGTCAAGGAGTTTGGCGAGCTTGACATCCTGGTAAACAATGCCGGCATCTGGAAAGAGTCAGCTATCGAATCGATGACTCCGGAGGTATTAGCCGAGACTTTGAATTGCAATCTAAACGGCTCCTTTTATTGTACCACGGCGGCGGTGCCATATATGAAAAAAAGCAAATCCGGTAATATTATATTTGTCTCGTCCACAGCGGGTCAAAGGGGCGAAGCTTATCATTCGCATTACGCGGCTTCCAAGGGAGCACTGATCTCGCTAACAAAATCGCTGGCCCCGGAATTGGCTCCACATAATATCAGGGTAAACTGTGTCGCGCCCGGCTGGGTGGATACGGATATGAGCCACGAAGCCCTTGTGTCCGAGGATGGACCGAAGTATCTGTCATTAATTCCTTTAGGGCGGGCGGGTACTGCCGAGGAAATCGCCTGGCCGATTCTGTTTTTAGCCTCGGATATGGCCGGTTTTATTACCGGGGAAGTACTCAATGTCAACGGCGGAGCGGTTTTGGTCGGTTGAGTATTTTACATTGACTTTGTTTCGGGCATTTGATATTTTCCGAACTGGTTGTTATGATTAGAGATATTGAAACAATACTTTCGCCTATCGCGCCCAAGATAAAGAGGTATACGGACCTTTTAGAAAAGACGCTGACGACTGATTCTGATTTTATTTATCAAATAACCGACCATCTTTTTTCCCGGACCGGCAAACGTCTCAGGCCCGGCCTGATATTCCTTTCCGGCGGGCATTCCGATAATGATTCGCTAGTCTACGCGGCGGTGGCGATAGAACTGATCCATGTCGCCACTCTTTTACATGATGATGTTATCGATCAATCCGACAAACGCCGCGGTATCGAAACGGTCAATCATCGCTGGAACAACCTCGTGTCGGTACTAATGGGCGATTACCTGTTCGCCCGGTCGTTTAAAATCCTGGTCGATTCCGGTTCGCCGAAATTACTGGATCGTTTTTCGAAAGCGACGCAAAGGGTTTCTATCGGCGAATTAAACCAGGTTTACGCCACCGGCAATTTCGATCTGGCGGAAAAAGCCTATATCGATATTATCGCCGATAAGACGGCCTCCCTGTTCGCTTGCGCTTGCGAGGCCGGAGCGATATGCGACGGCGGCGATGAGGAAAAAGAAAGAGCCCTGCGCGATTTCGGCGAATACCTGGGTATCGCGTTCCAAATTACCGATGACCTTCTGGATTTAATCGGCGAACCGACCAAGACCGGCAAACAGCTCGGTTCGGATATTCGCGAGGGCTGGGTAACATTGCCTTTGATATATGCCCTGAGAAACGGCGGAAACACTTATAAGAATCAACTCGTACAACTTTATAAGAAAGGCTTAACCCAGGGCGAATTCGAAGAGGTTGTCAAATTCGTTCGCGACTCCGGCGGTATCGACTATGCCGACCGGGAAGCCCGCAAGTTCAGCCAGCGCGCTAAGGAAGCTGTGGCCGGTTTGAGCGGGCTGGACTACAAAGATAATCTGCTGCAGTTGGCTGATTACGCGGTCGCGCGCGATAAATAAGCTTGACCTTCAGGCCACTGGGAATTATGCTCTCGGTGGTTTTTATTATGAATAATTTTTCCTTAAGTTTTCAAAGCGGATATTTATTTCTCTATATAATCATAGGTCTGGCCGCTATCGGCATAGCCTGGTGGAGCTATAAGGATATGGTTCCGCGGATTTCGAAAATTAAGAGGTTTAGCCTGATATCGCTTCGGGGCCTGGGTATTTTCTTAATCGCTTTGCTTCTTGTCGAACCCTTGATGACCCATTATGCCGAGGAGATTACCGGCAACAAATTGGGCGTCGTCATGGATATATCATCCAGCATGCTAAACCTGGAAAAAGGCGGCCGACGGTACCAAATAGCCGAATCGCTGTATACTGAATATCAACCGGACAATGTCAGTAAAAGATATTTTGGTTTCGCCGATTCCCTTTATTCGCTAGGTAAATTGCCGGATTCAACGTCATTTGTTGGGCAGGCGA
Source organism: uncultured Ignavibacteria bacterium (assembly GCA_964521815.1). GTDB lineage: Bacteria > Zixibacteria > MSB-5A5 > UBA10806 > 4484-95 > JAAEQD01. Next base: position 6,477 of record CAZFSN010000143.1, read on the forward strand.
CCGATATCAGTCAGGCTATGCTGGATCCGATAGCCTCAAGCGATAATGAACTGGGCGCCTTGCTGATTATAACCGATGGCGCCGGCAATCTCGGTCTCGACCCGCTAAAAACGGCCGCGTCAATTGATTTGCCGGTCTATTCACTGGTGGTAGGCAGCGCTCAGAATCAAAAAGATATTTATATTTCAAAGATAGATTGTTCGCCGGTCGGTTATACGAATACTGATATTCCCTTAGAAGTCGAAATCGCCTCTTTCGGCTATAGCGGCGAGACCGCCTTGCTGGAGATCCGCGATGATAAAAGCGTCTTGCTTTCCCGACGTATCACGTTACCGGCCGATGGCGCTTATTCAACTGTAGAGTTTAAACTTAACCTAGCTAATGAAGGTATAAAAAACCTGCGAGCAGTTATCGCCCCGCGCGAGGGTGAAATCAGCGCCGACAACAATACGCGAAATTTCACTATCAAGCTGCTTAAGGATAAAATCGATGTCTTGCTGTTATCATCCACGCTGAATTGGGAACTCACCTATCTGAAAAAAGCCTTAAGCCAGGACACGCACCTGGACCTCAAAGTTGCTGTCAGTGATCCTCGAGGCGGGATCGCGACATCAGATTTGCCGCCGACATTGGATGCCTGGAAAGATATCGAATTGGTAATCGCTATAGATATATCCTCCCGTGCCCTGGGCGTACAATTAGCTAATCTGAAAGCCGCGGTCGAATCCGGTACCGGTTTTTTGTATATCGCCGGCGCTAAAAGCCCTATCATTCGGCTCGGCGATTGGGATGAAATTCTGCCGGTGAAATCGAATTCGCGGGTATCGGTCGACGAGGGGGAATTTTTCCCGATTCCTGGCCGCCAGGCGATAGTCAGGGCGGTAACCGATATCGAGGGGCTTCGCTGGGACGATCTCAAGCCGCTGAGTTTCGTGATGCGCGGCCTGGATACCGATCCCGAAGCGGTGGTCTTTTTGGATATAGTCGGCCCGCGGGATGAGCATTGGCCTGTCTTGACCGGCGGGCGGTTCAATCGCGGCAAGACCGCCGCTATCACCGGCTATCCCTGGTGGCCGAGATATTTTCAACCGGCGTCCGGCAATACCAATATAAAGAGAATTGAAAAATTCTGGAGCAACCTGGTCCGCTGGCTGGTAGCCCGGGATGATCTCGGCAAATTCAACCTGGCCTCCACCAAGCCTGTCTATAAGCTGGGCGAACCGGTCGGGTTCGCGGCTACTCTTTTCGATGACAGCTACAACCTTGTCGGCGGCGCCAAAATCGAGGTCGACATTACCGATTCAGCCGGCACCCGGCGCGAATTTCAGCTGACCGGCGGCAAAACCGGCGAATACTCCGGCACATTCGGATCGCCGGCGGCGGGTAAATATAATTATACCGCCCGGGCTCTGATGCAAAGCGACACGGTCGGTATCGCCAATGGCAGTTTCATAGTCGAATCGTTCAGTCTGGAGATGGAGAATCAATCGGCCAACTACGCTTTGATGGAGCAAATCGCGACTATTACCGGCGGCCGAAGTTACACCGCGGATAATTTCTCGGAGTTCTCGAAAAATCTCAAACTCAATCTGAAAAGAGAGGATGTTTTCAGCGAATACCGTCTGACCGGCAACAGATATTTGCTGATTATCATAATTTTGCTTTTCACGCTGGAATGGGGTATACGGAAATTCAGCCAACTGGCTTAGAATGGAGAATTTGTGGGTTGGGAATGTCCTATAAGTTGATATTAATAGATGATCGATGCGCTACAAAATAGAAACGGATTGCTTCGGCCAAATGGCCTCGCAATGACTCCACAAATTGGTCATTGCGAGGAGCGAAGCGACGTGGCAATCTGTCAGCTTTTAGTGACGACCTCGTGAGGTTTACCGCGCACAGAATAACTTAGAAGGAACATTATGAAGCTCAAGATAAAAAAAACCACCTCGCCATACATTACAGTAAAGAACTCATCGATTCATCACCGGGGCGTGTTTGCTAA
>CAZFSN010000144.1:0-8447 GCA_964521815.1 uncultured Ignavibacteria bacterium
TTTCCGCAGAATATCGGCCATCTCGCGGGCTGTCTGGAAACGAAGGTCGGGGTCTTTGGCTAAGGCTTTGGCCACGATCTTGTCGAATATTCGCGGCACATCGAGATTGATCTCCGATGGCGAGGGCGGGTTGGTATGCAAAATCGAATAGATCAAAGCCGAAATAGTATCGCCTGAAAACGGTTTCTGGCCGGTCAGGAGTTCGTAAAATACCACTCCCAAACTGAAAATATCACAGCGGCGATCAACCGCTTTGCCTTTGAGCTGTTCCGGCGAAATATAATTAGGCGTACCCAGCGCCACTCCCGATTGAGTCATGTTCGACTGATCGAACCGGGCGATACCGAAATCCATGACCTTGACTCGTTCGTTGTCAAGCATCATGATATTGGCCGGTTTGATATCGCGGTGCACGATACCCCGCTCATGAGCGAAATCGAGGGCATCGCAAATTTGGATCATGAGTTTGCACAGGGTTTTATATTCCCATTGGAATTTATTCTCCAGAAGCGCTTCCAGGGTTTTACCGTCGAGGTATTCCATGGCGATATACTGCATCGACTGCTCCTCGCCGACGTCGTAGATTGTCACGATATTGGGATGAGACAACTGCCCGGCGGCTTTGGCTTCCCTGACCAGGCGTTCCTTAAGTTCGAACATTTCGGAGGAATGCACAATGCTATCCAGCCGGATCGTTTTAAGCGCGACAGGCCTGTCAATAGCCGGGTCAAGACCCTTATAGACCATGCCCATCGCCCCCTGACCGATTGTCTCCAAAACCTGATACCGGCCGAAATTAGCGGCTACAACGGATGACCCGGAAGTACCCGAAGAAATCGGTATAGTCGCCCCGGCGATTTCCGGTGATCGATTCAATTGATTCTGACTGGCGGAAACCGCAACCGGTTTCGGAGTATTTTTGCCGGCAATTGATTTCTGGATTTGCAGGCCGGTTGTAGGAGTGCCCGATAACAGGGCGTCATAGTCGATCTCGGCCTCTTCGTCCTCATCTTCTTCGATTGCCCGGGGAAGTTTCATCATCGGGGCGGCAACGATAAAAAACAGGATCATTATCAGCGGATAAAATACCTGGGTCATTATATCATAATTCGTGAACAATACGAAACTGACATTGGCGATTACGAATAAACTCATGCCCAGGGCGATAATCCTGTATAAAAGCGAGATACGCGGCAAAATGACCGCAGAGAATATGCCAATCAAGAGAATCATGATTAGATTGACTGAGCCGGATGGACCCAGGCCTTTTAAAAAATTATCGTGAATTATATTATTGACCGAATTAGCCGTTATTTCGATACCGTGCATCGCCTGGGCTACGGGTGTAGAATAAAGATCGACCGAACCGGCGCCGGTATATGCGATTAGCACGATCTTGCCGGATAACTCCTTCTTGCCGATAGTGCCATTGACAATATCGATTGCCGAGACATAGTTAAAAGTCCTCGAGGGGCCGTTAAAATTTATTCTCATCCGATCTTTATCGTCAAGGGGTATCTCTCGCGGACCGATCTTAATCGATTTGCCGATATTGACCTGGATATTATTTCTTTGCGTTTTAAAATAAGTCTGGGCTATAACCAGCGGCGCCGAGGGCAAATATTCTCGGGCGTAGCCTAAAATCATCGGATCCGTACGGACATAGCGGTCCGGGTCAAAATCGACTCCGGCAAAGCCCAAAGCATGGGCTGATTCCGCCAACAGTTGGGTAGGCGGATATATAGTCGAGGCTGAAACGGGCGGGTACTTCTCGAATTTGGAGACATCATCGAATTTAACCAAAGTGTTTTGCTGAATGCAATCGGGAAGGGTATAGCCGGTGGCCGAATAATAAGCGGCCGAATGACGATAGGGCAATATAACATTACCGGCGTTCTTAATCGCGTTCGCCAGGATGGCCGTATAACCTAATGAATCCTGGGTTCTATCATCATTGAACGGTAAATCCAGATATATAACGCCCGGCTTCTGATCGGCAATATCAGTGATTAATTTGGCCAGACGCTGCCGATTCCAGGGCCATTTGTTTTCTCCGGTGATTGAAACATCGTCAATCGCCACGATCTGTATATCATCCGAGATATCTTGCTTGCCACGCAATTGGAACATCTTGTCATAAATCGTCATTTCCCAATCGCTTAATATTTTAGGCTGGTCAAGATAAATAGTAACGATGAAAACCGTAATAAGAAGATAAAGGATTAACCCGGAAAATTTCTTCAACATCAGCAATACCTACATTGTAATGGCTCTGCTTTGACCGTATTCCATTTAAAGATAATTTAAATCCACTCACCTTTTCACTTATTTAATTCGGCAGGCTGAATACAATCCTTAACCATTCTTTAGATACCTTTCGAGGAAAGATGCCGATTTCCACCTGATTGTTAAGTTATGAAGATGTCCATTTTATAAAGTTAATTTAAAAAGAACAGACCGCTGTCAATAATGGATATATGTCTTATATTCGCTTAATTGACAATACTATTTAGTTTCGGTCATACTGACTTTGCTATTTGATGAGACATCCGGAGATTTCTCATCTGTAGGAAACGCGAAAGCCGCCAGTAGTATCATTGTCACCAGAGCCCCGATAAAAAGAGCCAGGCGAAGCCCTATATCTTTTTGTTCAGAAGACATTTACCTACCTACCGCCAGTCTTTCAATAAGGTATCCCGGTAAGCCGTTCTCGGCCATACGCTTTTGAGTATTGCTCAAATCATAGGCAACACGTTTACATTTGATAATCTGCTTTTTAGTATCATAGATAACATAGCAGCTTCGTGGATCACCGTCGCGAGGCTGCCCTACCGAGCCGATATTGATTAAATAACGCCGGTTTTCATAAATCGGCTCTTCCTGCTTATGCGAGATCACGCAATCGCCTTCCTCGTTTTGCGAAACGATAAACGGGCGATGCGTATGGCCAACAAGACATATGTGATTAGTAAATTGGCCGAAATTCTCCTTCACATCGTCCATATCGAGAATATAATGCCATTTTTCCGGCTCTTTCGGCGATGAGTGACAGATCAGGCAGTTTTTTACTTCGGCCGTAATATCGAAATCGCTCATTATTTCAATCGTTTTATCAGTCAGCGAATCCTTCGTCCAATCGATAGATTCGGTGGCGTATTGATTGAAATATTCGGTATTCATCAAACCCAGCGCGGCATAATCATGATTGCCCATCAACTTGATCTCGGATATTTCCTCAATCAATTCAACACATTCATTGGGATTGGGGCCATATCCTACAGCGTCACCCAGGAATAATATTCGATCTATTTTCTCAGATCTGAAATCAAGAATGACGGCTTTTAATGCCTCGAGATTGGCATGTACATCGGAGAAAAACGCGTATCTCATCTATTCCTATTTTCAATAAACCTAAAAACGGTTTTGCCCACTTGCAAAATATCGTCATTTTTTAACATGTAGTTTTCAACGATTTCGCCATTAACCTTTGATTTTCCTTTTTTGCCCAGGTTAACGATCCAAAAATCATCCCCCTCTTTGACAACTTTGGCTTGAACACCGGAGATAAACCAACCCTTTGCCTTAATATTCGCCAGCTTCGACTTGCCGATAGTCACGACCGAATGAGCTAAAGGATATTTATCCTGTTCAGCGCCGGCTTCACCCAGAAGAATAGAACAGCCGGATTGAATTGTCAACTCTTTTGCCATTTTATCTTTAGCCAGCATCTCTTTCTGTTTCTTTGTCTGAAGGACCATCGTGCCATCCATACCGAAAACACTGTTGTCCCTTTCCTCTTCTTTATGATAAATGAGGCTATATTTCCCTATTGTGACAACATCGTTGTCCTTCAGCACTTCTTCATTTATCTTACGAGCATTGACAAATGTCCCATTAAGCGATTCGTTGTCCATTATAATCGTTTGGTCTTCACTGAACTCGATTATAGCGTGACGCCTCGATATAGCTCGATTTTCGAGCACTATATCATTATCGGGTGTCCGGCCGACAGTCACCCTTTTCTTTTCAGTGATAAATTTTTCGATTACTTTGTCTTCAAATTTGACGATTATTTCGGGCATATCCTCCCCCTTGAAATTAGGGAATGACTCTTTTCTGTTTTCCATTAAACCAATTTAGCTTGCCTTTGGCACACTCTGACTATATTTTCGGTAATATGGCTTTAAACTTTACAGACAACATTAAGGTGATATTGGCCCCGGCGGCCGGCGTGACTGATTCAATTACCCGTCAAATAGCCAAAAAATGGGGTGCCGAGGCCACCGTATCTGAATTGATCTCGGCAGAAGGCTTGATCCGCGATAGCGGCAAGACAAAGATGCTATTGGAGTTCGAACAATCGGAGCGGCCGATCGGAATTCAGATATTCGGCGCCGAAGCCGGCCAAATGGCTAAAGCCGCTGTCATAGTTTCTGAACTGAAGCCTGATTTTATTGATCTGAATTTCGGCTGCCCGGTTAAAAAAGTAATTAAAAGAAACGGCGGCTCATCATTACTAAAAAACTTAACCGAGCTTGAAAAAATAATCAGGCAAGTAACCCAGGCTGTTGATATTCCCGTGACTGTCAAATACCGTTCGGGCTGGGATAGCAATTCGATTGTCGCGGTGGAGGTGGCCAGGATCGCCGAGGACAATGGTATAGCCGCTGTCTGCCTGCACCCTCGAACCCGCGTGCAGGGGTTCAGCGGTCAAGCCGATTGGTCCTTGATTAAAGCAGTCAAACAAGCTGTAAAAATCCCGGTCATCGGTTCCGGCGATATCGATAGCCCGCCAAAAGCCAAACGGATGTTCGATGAGACCGGCTGTGACGCCGTAATGATCGGCCGAGCTTCGTTTGGCAATCCCTGGATATTTAGAAGTGTCAAACACTACCTAAACACCGGCGAAATTCTACTCGACCCGGGTATTGACACACGAATCGATACGGCTATCGAACACCTTCGGCTATCGATAAAAAAATTCGGCTCGCCCGCCGGCTTGTTCCGCATGAGAAGTCAACTGTGCCGGTATTTAAAAGGTATCCCCGGAGCCTCCGGCGTTCGATCAAAAATGGTATTAATGCCGTCTGAAAGAGATGTAATTGAACTGCTTGAAGAATTTAAGCGTTATTCGAAGTATAAGGATTATGGAACCAAAGAATATTCTGAAAATTCTCCAGGATGTCAAATCCGGCAAACTGGCTCCTGACAAAGCTCTATTAAAGCTGAAAAACCTGCCGTTCGAGGATCTGGGATTCGCTAAAATAGACCACCATCGGACGTTGCGGACAGGTATACCCGAGGTGATTTACGCTCCGGGCAAAACCGCTGACCAAATAGTCAGGTTGGCTTCGAAGTTAAATAAGGATGGGATTGACGCCTTGATCACCCGTACCGATGAAAAAATATTTAAAAAAATCAAACAAAAGTTTCAATCTGCAACATTCAATCCTGACGCCCGGATTATCCATATTCCCAATAGGAAAAAGCCGGCGCCGCGAGAGGGCACGATTTTGGTTATAACCGCCGGAACATCGGATATCCCGGTTGCCGAAGAGGCGGCCATGACCGCGGAAGTTGCCGGTTTTACGGTAAAAAGAATTTTCGATGTCGGCGTGGCCGGGATTCATCGCCTGTTTGCTTATAAGAAAGATTTGGATGAGGCCGGCGTGATAATTGTCGTAGCTGGTATGGAGGGGGCATTAGCCTCGGTAGTGGCCGGTTTAGTCGATATACCGGTGATAGCCGTACCGACTTCGATCGGCTATGGCGCGTCTTTCAATGGCCTGTCGGCTCTGTTATCGATGCTGAATTCCTGCGTTCCCGGCGTAGTTGTCGTTAATATCGATAACGGTTTCGGCGCGGCCTGCGCCGCCGGTTTGATTTTGAGAAAAAATAAACCAGGGGAATAGTTTATGCGAATAGCCTACTTCGATTTAATCAGCGGCACCGCCGGCGATATGATAATAGCTTCCATGCTTGATGCCGGCCTCGATTTCGATAAGCTCAAATCGGAACTGGCCAAAATCCCGCTGGATAGCTACAACCTTCAGATGGACAAAACCACTCGTCATCATATCTCCGCGACCAGGTTTGATGTCATAATCGAGGAAACACATTCTCATCGTGGTTTGCTGGATATCGAAAAGATTATCGATAGCTCCAGACTCAAGGATCAGGTAAAAAGCGACGTCAAAAAAATATTTTATAAGCTGGCCGAGGCCGAAGCCAAAGTGCATGGCGAAACTATCGAAACCGTTCACTTCCACGAGGTGGGCATGATCGATGCCATAATAGATGTCTGTGGAGCCGTGATCGGACTCGATTTGTTGGGAGTCGAGAAAGTTTACTGTTCGGGCTTTGCAGTCGGTCGGGGGACAGTTAATACCCGGCATGGCACAATGCCTGTTCCCGCTCCGGCAACCGCCGAGTTAATCAAAGGTTTCCCTGTCAAACAGACCGATATCGATATGGAAATTCTAACACCAACCGGGGCGGCGATTCTATCCACGCTGGCGGTTTTCGAGCCGTTTTCGGAATATACACCGGACAAAATAGGTTACGGCGCGGGTAAAAAAGAAATAAATGAATTGCCGAATCTTCTCAGGCTGTTTCTGGGAGAATTAAAACCGCGATACGAGACCGATCAAATAGCCGTGCTTGAGACCAACCTTGATCGCACCCCGCCGGAGCAAATCGGCTTTTTGATGGAAAGCCTTCTGACCGAAGGCGCGCTGGATGTTTTTATTACTCCAATTCTGATGAAAAAAAATCGACCTGGTCATATGCTATCAGTGTTATGTAATATTGAAGATGAAAATAAATTGGCGGAAATTATATTTTCCTCGGGTGCTACGCTGGGTATCAGGCGGAGTTGCACCGGTCGCTGGAAACTTCCCCGAGAACAGAAAATAGTGCAATCAAAATATGGAGAAATTCCGGTAAAACTTGCCTATCACGGTGATAAGGTGTTATATTTTCCGGAATATGAATACGTATCCGAAGCCGCCCGAAAGGCTCGGAAAAACTTTGATGAAATTTATTTCGAAATAATATCTCAGTTGAGAAAGGAGTTGTAGATGACGGGTGGAATTCTGCTGGTCGCGGAAATGAAAGGAACCGAACTTGCGCCGATATCGAAACAGGTCGTAGGCGCGGCCAGAAAGATGGCTGATGAGAAAAACTTAAGCGTCTCGGCGATAGCTATTGGCAAAGGCCTAAGCTATACGGCCAATACCCTGATAAAATCAGGGGTCGACAACGTATTTATATGCGATTCACCGGAAGTCGAGAATTTTGCCGATGAGAGCTATACTAAAATAATCGCTGATATTGCCGCAAAAGTATCGCCTAAAGTTATTTTAGGCGGCGCGAGTTTTTTTGGCAAAGAGCTGTTCCCCCGTCTGGCCGCGACATTGAACTCCGGCCTGGCGCCTGATATCACCGGCCTGGAATGGGATGGCGATAATATCCTGGCTACCCGGCCAATTTACGGCGGTAAGGCAATCCTCAAAGTCACTCCCGCCGGCATTGGGCCCCAAATAGCCACACTTCGCCCCAAGGCTTTCGCGGATGCTGTCCCCGATGACAGCCGATCCGGTAATACCGAACAGATCGCTTATGCTGCCGCCAAATATGGCGCGCGCGCCAAGGTACTGGAAAGAGTATCAGAGGGCGGGCAAACTATAAGTTTGACTGATGCCGATATCATCGTTTCCGGCGGGCGCGGTTTGCGAGAGGCCGATAATTTCAAGCTGATTAATGATTTGGCTGACGCGTTCGGCGCCGCGGTGGGCGCGTCCCGGGCTACAGTCGATGCCGGCTGGATACCTTACGCGCATCAGGTGGGCCAGACCGGTAAAACCGTCAATCCCAAGCTCTATGTGGCTTGCGGTATTTCCGGCGCGATTCAGCATCTGGTGGGCATGCAATCCTCGAAAATAATCGTAGCTATCAACCGCGATTCCGAAGCGCCGATATTCAAAGTCGCGACTTACGGCATAGTCGGCGATTTATTCGAATTCGTGCCGGCTTTGACAGAGAAACTGAAAGCGATGAATTGATTATTCTTGGCTTCAGGATTGTGAAAACCGCAAATCCTGTCATTGCGAGGAATCCGAAGGATGACGAAGCAATCTGTAAGTTATTGAGCATTATACATCCAGATTGCTTCACCCCGCTTGGCGCGGGGATTCGCAATGACAAGGACCTGGCTTTTTCAACAAGTCCCTTCGGTAAATTCAATCATCCGAAAAGCTAATTTGTACGGCCGAAATACTTAATGGTAGATGTACTCAGCAACATGATTTGTTTGGGAGGTTTAAGATGAGACAATTGAAAATCGTCATAATAATTGTAATCTGTACCAGTTTCGCCTTTGCCGGTTTATCGCCTGACAGATTCGATAATTTTCTGGGTGAACACTGGTATGGAATCTATATGAATGA
>CAZFSN010000145.1:0-6680 GCA_964521815.1 uncultured Ignavibacteria bacterium
GAAGGAAATCCTGAAATTTCGAGGAAAACAGAAAATAGAAAAGCCCCAAAAACAGAGCGCCGCCTTTGCCGGCCACCTCGCTGGCCAGAATTGACAGAGTCGCCTGCTTTTTGCCGATACCATATTCCCCGACATACATGAAAAATCCCAAAACATTCCAGAGCTTACCCGGAAGGTAGCGGCCGATATTGGTGATATTGATTATCCTGTACATCTGAATATACTTGATCTTCGCGCCGACAAGTCGTTTGACAATAAAATATATCACGAAAATATAAGCTGAAATAGCGGCCCAGAGTAAAACCGCCGACAGGATTAGCAGTTTAATGTTAAAATTCCATTCATGCTGTCGAATGGCCGCCCAGTTTTTTTGAAAGTAATAGCCCATGATCGCCAGAGCCGCCACTATAAACAGGGTTTTTAAAATAGATTTGTATTTCATTTATGGCTGAGCCTCGGCAGAGAATTTACGCGGGCGGCATAAAAACTTAAGCGATGGATCGGTCGAATTATAGATTTTATGAATTATCATATGACAGCATCAGCATTTTTATCGTTCGGCTTCGCTTTTTTTAATATATAAACGAATTGATAAGTCCAGTTGAGCGGAAGAAAAGCCCAGACCAGTTTCATTATCGTGTTTTTAACTATTTTCAAGGGATTGGCCGACTGGAATATCTTTATCTTTTTCATGAACCATTTATCCTGATAGACGGCGGCTATTTCAAAGCCGTTCTGAACGAACAATTTCTGCCATTGATGATTTGTCATCAGGGTTTCATTAATATCCTGCTGGTCGGTGCCGGCGTTTTTCGATAGTTTCCAATATATGAATTTTGAATTAGGAACGACTATACAAAACCTGGCGCCGTTTTTCGCGACCCGTTTCATCTCCTGAAGGCCTTTGGACATATCGAGAAAATGCTCCAGCGATCCAAGGCAACTGACATAATCGAAAGTACTATCGGAGAATTTCAAATCCTCGCCGGGGCCGACCTCGATTTTCGAATCGGGTGAAACCTTTCGGGCCACTTTGACCGCTTCCTCGGAGATATCGACTCCATATGTCTCAAGGCCGTTTTTCGCGGCTGCCAGAAGCAAATAACCGGTACCGCAACTTATATCCAGAAGCTTATTATTTTTCTCAACGCCTAAATAGTCCAGTATTATCTGATAAGCCTCAAAGGGCCGCATGCTTTCGGCCCCGCTTTTGGCGTAAATATTATTGTACCAATCCTTAATTTCTCTCTCGGTAGGCACTCGATCTCCTGTCCGGTTAAAAGTCAATCAGTAATCCCAAGATTAACTTGTTATTATATTTAATCTTAAATATAATTTTATTATAACGATTTATCAAGGTATTTTCAATTTGTACCGCCAATTAGGCGCAATCGAATAATTAAATAAAATTGATGATGATTTGACGGCTAAAATGAATTAGCCTTATGTAATTTAATGACTTAAAAGCTGGATATTATCAAGCTTGTTTTTCCGCCAGAATCACTATACGCCGGCGAAATATGGGAATTATCTTCAGTAAAAGTCTTTCTATTACGCGAAGAACCGGCAGATGCGATTCGGCATAATAGCTTTTCCGGATAATAAAGCCTCGTTTTTTTAGCGATGCGATCATGCCGGCCATTTTTTTATAGTCAACGTGAGCGATATCTCGTTTAAGGATGATGTTGTGATTTTTTAAAATTTCCAGAAAATGACCGCGGTTCGGAGTCCATATCGAAAGCTTACCGCCGGGTTTCAAAATTCGTTTGCACTCATCGAGGATGCGTTCGAAATCATCGGGGTAGATGTGTTCGAACAGGTCCGCGCTGATAATCAAATCGAACGATTCGGCATCCAATCCGGTATCGGCGGCATCGGCGCAGATAAATTTAATGTTATCGTGAGGGTTCTTTTCCAGAAGATCATCGCATAGTTCGATACTTTTACTGCTGAAATCGAGGCCGATTATCTCTTTGCACAAGGGCGCCAGAATAAATTCAAACGTGCCCCAGCCGCAGCCCAGGTCCAAAACCGTTTCATCTTTTTGGGGAGTATAAATTTTTAAGACATTGGCAATCCGGTATCTCTGGAACGGATTGTCCAAATCCATAAATGTCGATGTATGGCTGTCGAAATAAGTACTATCATCGTAATAATCTTTGCCTATATAGGAATCGCCTGTTTTCTTTTCAGATTCTGTCATCGTGGTTTTATTTCCTTTTTCTTAGAAATTATTATACTTCCAATTTTTTAGCTTTAATCCTGTTAAGCCCGTCCTTATTATCTTAATTCATTTTAAATAATTAGGTTAAATGAGTCAATAAATATATCGGGGTTTGACAATATGCCGGCAATCATCTGACGGGATCATCATATGTGCTATTTTCCAATTCGGCCCTACCGATCTGGGTCGGCGGCAATGATTCATTGACCCGGTGGCCGTCGCGTTTGACAATGCGAGCCGGTACGCCGGCCACGGTCGTGTTTGATGGGACATCATGCATGAATATGTAACTATTGGCGCCAATTTTGACATTATCACCGACAGTGATCGGACCCAGTAAAATCGCGCCGGTACCAATTAGAACGTTATTGCCGATAGTCGGATGGCGCTTGCCTTTATGTTTGCCTGTACCGCCCAAGGTGACATTATGGAACATCACGCAGTTATAGCCAATCTCCGTAGTTTCGCCGATAACCACACCGGAGCCGTGATCGACGAAAAATCCGGGCTTGATCCGGGCGCCGGGATGGATTTCCAGGCCGGTGAGAAAGCGCGAAATTTGCGATAATAATCTGGGTAAAAACGGTACGCCGATTTTCCATAGCCAGTGAATAAAACGATGAAATGTGATTGCCTGAAAACCGGGGTATAACAAAAATTCGATATTCTTGGCGGCCGGGTCATTACGATAGATAGCCCTGATGTCCTCAATAATCGCTGGCATAATTGAATTATTTCTCCGTGGTTATCTTGATATTACGATTTAATCTTCAGCTAATGGGGTGGATAAATACCGTTCGCCGGTATCGCAAATGATAGTTATCACATTTTTACCTTGGCCGATTTTACCGGCTATCTCCAGCGCCGCCCAGACATTTGCGCCCGATGATATCCCGGCCAGGATTCCCTCCTGCCTGGCCAAGTTTTTGGCGGTCGCGAAAGCATCCTCCTTATTGACTTTTATAACATCATCGACAACTTCAGGATTATAATTATCCGGTACGAAACCGGCGCCTATGCCTTGAATTGCGTGAGGGCCGGGTTTGCCGCCGGACAAGACCGGCGAATCGGCGGGTTCAACCGCGTAGACTTTGCAGCCGTATTTTTTCTTCAGTACTTCTCCCGCGCCGCTAATAGTGCCGCCGGTGCCGACCCCGGCGATAAAAGCGTCCAAACCCAAATCAGCCATATCATCGATAATTTCCCTGGCCGTAGTTCTGCGGTGAATTTCCGGATTGGCGGGATTGGAAAACTGCATCGGTTGGAAATAGCCATCTTTTTTGGCGAACTCTTCGGCTTTGGCGATAGCCCCCTTCATACCCTCCGAACCCGGCGTGAGAACTATTTTGGCGCCAAGGATTTTCAGGATATTACGCCTTTCGATACTCATGGTTTCGGGCATGGTGAATAAAGCTTTGTAGCCTTTGGCCGCCGCGGTCATAGCCAGGGCAATACCGGTATTACCGGAGGTAGGTTCGACAATGGTCATACCGGGCTTGAGCTTGCCATCCTTTTCGGCGGCTTCAATCATAGCCGCGCCGATCCTGTCCTTGACCGAATGACAGGGGTTAAAGCTCTCCATCTTAACATAGATTGTCGCGAAATCTTTTCCCGGTAATCGATTAAGCCTCACCAGCGGGGTTCGTCCGATAGTTTCCAAAATATTGTTAAAACGCATAATCTTCTCCTATTTATGACACTATTTGTCAATTAACCATTTTTAATATCTCAACTCCAATTACAATTTAAAGTTCCATTAAATGATTTAATCGACATCGCGCGCCTGTATAGCCTTTCGACAATATCATACGTGACTTGATAAACGAAGTTATTTTAACCGGTTCAGTTGATAGAAATAATGTCTATAATGGAACAAAACAGGTATAATTAAGTTGAAAATTCTAAATACCTTAACCACATTCAAAATTGGGAGTTGCGATGACGAATTCAAGGAATCTTTAACAAGCGCGTTTATGACCGTCCGGCTATTTTAATACGACAGAAACCGCTTCCACGAATTTCCGCGCGTTGCGTTTAAGACGCTCCGGTTCGGCGCCAAAGCCTATTCTGACATAGCCGGCCTCGCCAAAATAATGACCCGGCACAACTAATACATTATAATTCCGCGCCAACTTTTCGGCGAACGGCGCGGTATCAGCCAGGTCAGATATTTTAGGGAAATAGATACATCCATAGGGTGGGATTGCCCCAGATATGAGATTTTGATCATATAGCGGCTTAAGATGTTCCATCAGAATTTTTCGGTTATCGGCAATGATTTTATGAGAACGGTTCAGATATGTATCTAATTTTTCTATTATAATCGAGGTGAACGAATCCAATAGCCGCGAACCACAACCCTCGACAATTATCTGCAGGCGTTTCAGTTTGTTTATTATTTCTTGCTCGGCGATAACCCAGCCGCAGTGAATACTTCCCAAACCATAAACCTTGGTTAAGCTGTTTAGCGTAATAAAGCAATCATCCAGCAATGCCGCCGGTTTAGGTAGGCCCGGAACGAAATCGTGATAGATTTCATCGATTAAAATTCGAATATTCTTATTTTTCGATTTCGCTGTTTCGGATAATTTCAACAAGTAATCATCATTAAGAAGTGTTCCGCTGGGATTATGTGGATTGGCTAAAATAATCAGGCGCGTATCGGGTCTGATAGATTCGCTCAGTTCATCCAAATCGATCAAGCAATCCGGTGGTCGTCTTTTGATATAGGAAATTTCGCAACCCATGAAATCCGGAGCGGCCATCAATGGTTGATACACCGGCGATTCGATCACGACATGGTTACCTTTTTCAAGAAGCAAACGGCAGACCAGGTAAATTCCGTTGGAGGCGCCGTTAGTGGTAAACACGTTTTCCGGCTTCGTGCCATAGCGAATCGCGATATTTTCGATCAGCCGGTTGAGGCCATAGGCGTAATGGTCATCCATGCGGCTCTGTGCCTCGGCTGTAAACAAACGCAGGTGTTCCATCAGAAATTCGGTCGGCGGATAAACCGCGCTGGAGAGAAGCGGGTAGACATCATCCCTTCTAAATAGCTCTTTGTCCAGATTTTTCATCCAGGCGATGTAGTCGATTTTCATATCCGGCAATATATGAGCCGGTATTCTTTATTCAAGTTATATTTTCGCCTTAGATATTGCCATTTCGATTTCGATTAGCTATAATTTGTCATTAAAATTAGCCTCTAAAGCAAGGAGAAACGATGAAAGATAAAAGAAACGAGGCATTGGCCCATCAATTAGTCGATTACTCGACCGGGCTTAATAAGGGGGAGGTCCTCTACCTCGAAATCAAGGGCAAGGAGACGCTGGAGCTCGGCAAGGAGATAATCAAGCTGGCCACCGAAAAAGGCGCGACGACTTTCTGGTATTACAACGATGAATCATTGATTCGTCAATGGGTGAGAAAAGCCGGCGATAATCAGTTCAAGAAGCAGGCGGAACTGCATATGGAGCTGATGAAACGGGCGGATGCCTATATCGGTTTGCGGGGTTCGGACAACCCGTTTGACCTGGCCGATATCGACTCCAAACAGATCGACAAGATGAACACGCTGTTCTATAAACCGGTCCATCTCGAACGGCGGGTCAAGCACACACGCTGGGTGGTGCTTCGGTTTCCCAATAACGCTATGGCTCAGCTGGCGGAAACATCGCAGGAGAAATTCGAGGATTTCTACTATCAGGTCTGCTGTGCCGATTACGCCAGGATGTCCAAAGCGCAGGATAAGCTGGCCGCGTTGATGAACAAGACGGACAAGGTGCATATCAAAGGCCCCGGCACCGATCTGACTTTCTCGCTTAAAGGCATTCCGATAATCAAGTGCGACGGCAAGCGCAATATCCCCGATGGCGAAGTTTATACCGCGCCGGTGAAAAAATCGGTCAACGGCACAATCAAGTACAACACGCCCTCGCTGTACCAGGGCACGGTCTACACCGGTATCACGTTCACGTTCGAAAACGGCAAGATAGTCAAGGCCACCGCCGACAGCAACACCGCGAAACTCAACAAGATTCTCGATACCGATGCGGGCGCGCGCTATATAGGCGAATTCGCCATCGGCGTCAACCCGTTTATCCTTCAGCCGATGAAGGACACGCTGTTCGATGAGAAGATCGCCGGCTCGTTTCATTTCACGCCCGGCCAGTGCTACAAGGAAGCTCCCAACGGCAACGACTCATCAATCCACTGGGACCTGGTGCTGATTCAACGCAAAGACTACGGCGGCGGCGAAATATGGTTCGATGGCAAGCTGATCCGCAAAGACGGCGTATTCACCGACCGCGCCATGGAGAAAGCGTTTTCGAAAGAGAATTTGAAGGGAAAGAAGCTGTAAAACCTATTCGAATATCCCCGTACGTGCACGGCATGCCGTGCCCCTACGGCTCAAATTGGGGCCGGAGCGTAGGGACAGCACACCAGTGCTGTCCGA
>CAZFSN010000145.1:6780-8384 GCA_964521815.1 uncultured Ignavibacteria bacterium
GCCGCTACAGTCGGGCCGACTCCGCCGTGGAACCTGTCCTCGGAGACTATCATCACGCGTGAGCAATCTTTCACGGATGTCTCAATCGCCGTCCAGTCGATCGGCTTGACCGTACGCAGATCGATTACGCGGGCGTGGATACCCTTGTCCGCCAGCGTCTGTTTGACGCTCAGGCACATCGGCAGAGTGATACCATAGCTGATAATCGCCAGGTCGGAGGCGCTGTCATCATAGGCTTTAGCCTGCCCGAACGGGATAAGCTGATCAAGCGGCGGATACTTGGCCATGATATTGTAGCCGTCCCAGTCGCGGCGGTTATAGAGCGATACGGCCTCGCAGAATAGCACCGGATCGCCGCAGACATAGGCGGTGCGCAGAAGTCCGGCGGCATCGGCGGCATTGGATGGCACCGCCACGTGCAAGCCGGTGATATTGATAAAAGTGCCGAGGTTGGCCTCGGAATGCCACATCGCGCCCGCGCCTTGTTTGTAGCCGCCATACGAGGTACGGATCACCATCGGCGTGCGCACCCGGCCGTTGGAACGCTGATAGGTAGTGGCGATTCGGTCTTTCAACTGCTGATACGCGGGGCTGACATAATCGATAAACTGAATCTCCGGAAACGGCACGCGTCCCTGATAAGCGTGTCCGACCGCGCGGCCGAGTATACCGGCCTCATCCAGCTGGGTGTTGAACACTCTATCGATACCGAACGCCCGTTGCAGATTGCGGGTAGTCAGAAATACGCCGCCTTTGCCTTTAAGCTTGCCCGTTACTTTCTCTCCTTTGGCGAATACCTCACGGGCGAAATCGGCCACGTCCTCGCCGAATATAACGGTGTCATCGGAGAGCATGAATATATCGAACAGCGAATAGTTGATAGCCGTGCGAAGCGTCATCTCCGGCAGATTTTCGGGCGGTTCGGGCGAATCGAAATAGCCTTTGCTATGAAATTCGCGGTATTTCTGACGGCGCGTTTCGGCTTGGCTATCGATTAGCTTACGCCATCTGTCCTCGGCGGTTTCGTGATTGTAGCTGTGGACTTTGCTCAGTATATCCGAGGCGTTTTTCAGATGGATTTCTTTGGTCACTTCATCGGAAACTTTTTTCACCTGGAAATCTGTATCATCATATAGTTTGGCAAGCTCATCGGGAGTAAACAAGCCATCCTCGATAAGCTCCCGCGCCATTTTGCGCAGCGGATCGTTTTCGATATGATATTTCTGCAGTTGAATTTCCATATAATGCGATTGATCATCCGAACCCGAATGCGAATCCTCACGCGTGACATTGATATTGGCAATCGCCGGTCCCTGGCCCGACCGGGTGTAGTCGACCATTCGCTTAATCGCGGCGATAGTCTGTTTGATTTCGGTGCCGTCGAAATTTTCGATTTTTAGGCCGAACCTCGTGAAGCCCTCGAAAGAAGTAGTCGGGTTGCCCTCGGGGAATTGCTCGTTGACACTGGTGGAAATCGCCCAGCCGCAATTGTAGATACCGAATATATTCGGCGTTTTGTTATAGACCGAATAAAACACCGCGCGATGAAATTCCGGCGATGAGGTCGCGCCTTCGCCGATCGAACAGAACACCAGCGAACCGGG
>CAZFSN010000146.1:0-8378 GCA_964521815.1 uncultured Ignavibacteria bacterium
TTCGCTTACTCAATTCTCCTTTTAATTTCGCGGGTTTTACTTTTTCAAAACTGATGTTTTCACAATTATTGAATTTGGCCAGTTCGACCAGCTTTTCAGCCAAAGCCTGAAGGAAAGAATCATCCGGCTTGAAATTTTTTTCGAAGAATAAATTACGAATGATGAACATCTTCTTTTTTCTGTTGGCTTTTGGGTCGAGACGTCCCGCGAATTTATCGCCGTATAAAATCGGCAGGACGAAATAGCCATGCACTCGCTTGGTCGGAGGCGTGTAGCACTCCAAAGCGTAATCAAAGCTGAATAGCTTCGAAAGCCGATCGCGTTGAATTATCAGATTATCGAATGGCGATAGAATGTACAGGCGGGGAGGTACTTTCTTAAGCTTTGATAATGTTTCTATAGTTTCAGGTCGGATATAGTATGAACTCCCTTTCACGCCATCAACCGCGATTTCAATAACCTCGCCGGTATCGCACATATTACTAATGGCCTTGATAATTACATCGCGGCCGGCGCCGTGAATGTGATCGATTATTTCTTTTGTCGAGGCCGCCCCGTAGGCAGCCAGCGCCCGCTTTACGAAAAAACGGCCGAATTCATTATCATCAGGATAGGTCAAATTTATTCCATCGGGCAGGACTCGTTCGGTCAGATCATAAACACGTTGAAACTTGCGGCGTTCGGTGATCATCAACTTACCCCGCCAGAATAATATCTCCAGGGCCACCTTGGCCGGCTGCCAATCCCACCAGGAGCCTTTAGTTCGTCGGGGCGGCGGCTCGAAATCTTTCGAGGATAATGGTCCCTCATTGATTATGCGTTCCAGCACCGGCTGGATCATATGACCATATTTTTCCAGTCGGGCTTTTTCCCATTTATTCTGAGGATCGGCGAACCTCTTCATACGCGGCAGATAAAACCTGTAATCGCACATCGGCAAATAGGACGCGGCATGTCCCCAGTATTCGAATATCCGACGATCAACGGCCTGAAGTTGATGAAGCATCCGCTGATTATAATCGGGCCGCCTGGTCCAGAGCGTATGATGATGCGCCCGCTCGATTACGGAGATAGTATCGATTTGTACATAGCCCAGTTTTTCAATCGTTTGGGCTATACCTTCTTTGCCTTCGGCGATTTTCGTTTTGTAGTCGAGAAGCTGGCAATGCAAGGCCAGCTCGCGGATATCATCAAGGGAGATTTTATTTTCGGGCATTTCCGGTTATCCTGTTGCCGCTATCTGTCAATCAAGTTGTCCTGAACGACGGTTGAAACTTCGCCGCCATCGGATATATGAATCATTATCGAAAAAAATTCAAGTAATACTTATGGTCTCTCAAACTCGAAACTAATATCATATTGCTACGGAATCGCTTAAATAAATGGGCGCTAAAAATATTCGCTTTTTTATTGACAACCGCGGCGGCATCTGATAAATAATATATACATTATCAAAACAACGACGCTGGGAAGATATATCTTGAGATAATTGTAAAGCATCATTTCATTTTATAATGGATGAGGAAAAGGGCAAATATTGCAGGAA
Organism: uncultured Ignavibacteria bacterium; assembly: GCA_964521815.1. Taxonomy (GTDB): domain Bacteria; phylum Zixibacteria; class MSB-5A5; order UBA10806; family 4484-95; genus JAAEQD01. Next base: position 1,547 of record CAZFSN010000146.1, read on the forward strand.
TATTAAAACTATATTTTAGAAATGATGATATTCAGGACATCGGCAGTTTTATGGGAATTTTATCGATATGAACCGCGTAATTCAGGGTAAGGAGGCAAAATGAATTACTATCCAAGATGTGTCATCGTTGTGCTGTTAACGGTGATGGTTATGGCAACCGGGGCTATAGCGCAGAAGCAGGCCGAGGTTGCGATGTCTTTCAACGCGCCGGGTCCGAGCCCGGGTTCGCCGGCCTGGGGCGGCAATGCCATGTGGCTGCTCGATTTCGAGAATCGGCATATAACCAAAATGGATCCCGAAAAGGGCAAGGCTATCGACAGCCTGACAATATCGATTGAAAAGCCGCGAGCTTTTGTCTGGGCCGATAAGGAACTCTGGGTGCTCGATCAGATGAGCATGATGATTTACGATATCAATCCGAAAAATGGCAAGACAATTCGCAGTATTAAGGCGCCCACACCGGAGGGTGAAGGCGAATGGTCCTATGAGGGATTAGCCTGGGACGGCCGCTATCTCTGGGTAGCTTATTTTGCCGGCTTTTCCAGCAAATTCGTTCGGGTCAATCCCGTGGACGGCCAGGAAGTGCTGTCGTTTTTCTGCGATTGCAATCCCCGTGGATTAGCCTCGGATGGAAAAAATCTCTGGAGTATCAGTTTTGGCGGCGCGGATAAGCCATCCCGGATAGATCAACGAGTTATTTCCGATAAGGCCCTCGATATGGTAAAATCACGCAAATTCACCCTCAACCTGCCTCCGGGCGATCTGTCGGGGTTAAGTTATGATGGCCAATCGTTCCGCTATCTTGATCTCCGTGAACATAAGATAATCAAGCTTAAACCGTAATGGCAGATTGTACCAGTTTAGGAGGAAACATGAAACGTTTCATATTATTATTTATAGCTGTGTCGATGCTGGTGCTAAACTGCTCCGATTGCGAGTATCAGCATAGATACGCTGTCTTAATCAGCACAAATGATATAACCGCTGATGACGTCCCTTATTATTCCACATGGTGGTACGATACTTTCTTGATTTATAAAATGCTTCGGGAACAGGGGTATACCGACAGCCGGATTTTCGTTCTTTACGGCAACGGCGCCGATTTCAATACGGCTCATGCCTGCTACAACGCGACTACTCAATACAATCGGGCGATTACCGATTTCGCCTGCAATAAAGCCAATATTCAAGCGGTCTTCAACGGCCTGGCCAAGGGCGATGCCGCGCTTAAAATCCCGCAGTTGACTGAAAAAGATAAGCTTTATATCTGGTGGATGGGACATGGCGGCGGATCGGGTCCGGGATCGTGCAACCTAAATATGCCAATTACGCATACGGGAGAACAGGTCTCCGATGTTGAATTCACCAACTATATAAATGCTATCACCTACAAGTACCGAGTAGTGCAGATAATGACCTGCCATTCCGGCGGCATGGTCGATAACCTGAATGTCGCCGGTACCAACACTATTGTTCATACCTCAGCGAATTGCACACACTTGTCTTACGATACCCCCGCTCCGGTCGATGTCAACCACGCCGAGTTTACGTTTTTGGCGGCCAATGCCTTCCGTCAAGTAAAACCCAACGCCGCAGCTCCTTGCGATGGCGCGGCGGTCGTTTCCGACATAGATGGCAACGGTCGAATCCAGGTACAGGAATGTTTCGATTATGTCCTGGCCAATATGACTACTTCAACACCCCAGCAAGGCGATCCCGACGGCTTGGCCGCGACGACATACATCAGATAGCTTAATTATCTATTTTGATTTCGTGAATAGGGCAGGAGTTCAGGCTCCTGCCTTTTACTTTCGGGTAATGTCTCGCCAGTGATGGCCAATCAATATGGTCTATAGCAGATAAACGCGCGAAAACGTATATTGGGAAATGATGATGGAAAGAATGTTTTAGTCCTTGACACGGTTTGACAACAAAAAAACTTGATCTTTATCATAAAAAGGCTGACCAATAGTGAAGCCATCGCTAAACTTATTCATTGCCTGGCCCAGGTTTTTCACCATAAACCAGGCGAGCCGTTAACCGGATATATTAAATACCGTATTTAGCGGTACTTAAAACTGATAAAAAAACGGGACCTGCCCGGAGGGGTCGACAGGTCCCGCGAACCTGAAGCTGTTTTCCAAACAGAGCGTAGTATAAGAATCCTTAATGAAACAAAGATTAGCCGAATATTTAAAATCGGTTAGTTTTCGGCCGCTAATTTTCGATTTACTGAACCTTGATATTTCTGTTGTTATATAAGCGAATATCACTTAATTATATCAATCGAATGTCATAACGAGAAGGTCAAATGCCGACTATTACATCGCTTGATAAAATAAAACGCCTCAAAGGCTGGTACGAGCTATGGCTTGATGGGATAGTCTCATTTCCGGTTAATGATGAGTTGATCCTGAAATACCTGCTTAAAACCGGCCGGACATTATCCTCATCTGAAATCAAATCAATTCGCGAACAGGGCGAATATCTTTTCCTGAAAAAGAAAGCCCTTGATATACTGGCCCGCCGACGGTTATCGGAAAAAGAACTAAGACGGAAACTTCGGCCTGTTAACAAAGTATCGACTTATATAGAACGGCTGATGGACGACCTTAAAAAGCATGGCTTAATAGACGACCGTGATTTCGCCGCCGCGGTGATACATACCCAGCTTGTGGGCGGTTCCAAAAGCAAACGATATATCAAAAGCAAGCTCTATCAGAAAGGTGTACCCAAGACAATTTCCGAAGAAGCCGTCGAAACCGAATTAGCCGATTATGACGAAGCGGACGCGGCCATGAAAATTGCCCGCAAGAAATGTAAGACTGTCAAAGACCTGCCCCAACTAAAAGCTAAAAAGAGAATAGCGGATTTCCTTCGGGGACGAGGATTTGACTGGGATATCGTCAATCAGGCCCTGGATGAGCTATTTAAAGGGGATGATTGAGATGGCCTTTTACGATGCCGGCGATGCCGCCATATTCTATGAAATAGCCGGCATTGGAAAGCCTCTTGTCCTCCTTCACGGTTACGCCTTAAACAGCCTGATGTGGCATTTTCAAATTCCGGCGCTGGCGGAAAAATATCAAGTTATAGCGGTCGATCTTCGCGGCTTCGGCCAATCATCCTGCGGCCGGAACTGGTCGGGAAATATCATGGCTGATGATATTTCCGGCCTGCTGAAAAGCCTCGACCTTTCAGATTGCACGATTGTCGGATTTTCTTTAAGCGGGCCGGTCGCTTTCCGAATGGCCTATAATTTCCCGGATAGGATATCCCGCCTGGTGATGGTCTCCTCGATCCTGCCATCAAGCGGCCAGCCTCGGCAGAAAACGCAGAGCCTGGCTCAGAAACGCGAACTGGACCTGTTGACTATTCACGGCGTAGAGGGCTGGGCCAATAAGGTCGGCCTGCGGTCGGGCCCGATGGTGGCCAATATGTTTATTCGCAATCCGGAAGTGAAAGATGTCTGGGAGAAAATCCTGCAACGTCACAACCCGGATTTCCTTCGCTGTATGATGGAAGCCCGCGCTCAAACCCAGCCATCCGAGAACTGGCGGGATAGATTAGCCGACATCAATCAACCCACACTCGTTATTGCCGGCGCGCAGGATGAACGGTTCCTCGATGCTTCACGCTATTTACAACGCCATATCCCTAACGCTAAACTGGAAATAATAAGCGGCGCCGGACATATGGTCAACCTGGAAAAGCCGGATGAATTTAACCGGATTTTGATGGAGTTTTTAACCGGATCATCTGTTTAAGCTCGCGTTAGAAGCGCAGGCCGAAGGCTCGTTTGGGGCTCCTGATTTACGACAGCTCATGTTGCTCAAAGTAGAGAATAGTTGTCGGGTGAGGGCACCGACAACACGAAAATTCACGTCAGGAGCGCGGGCTTCCTGACCTACGATTACTTACAAAACAGGGCGGGACATAATGTCCCACCCTGCCGACGGGGAGTATGATTTATAAATAGCCTACCACCCATTACTATGTTTGTATGTTAAGATATCATGAAGCAGAAATCAAACACGCGTAAAAGACTTCTTTAGCAAATTTCATTAGTTATTCCTTGTTCTCAAAAAACTTGTCGATATGTGTATAATCATCATAATCCAAAATAGCGTTTGTAACTATCCCCCAATTTTTAATCCCGCTGGCGAATTTAAACAGGTTGCCGCGATTAGGTCTTATTTGTACTCTTGATATTGTCGCGGAACCAAAGCTATGGCGGCCAAATTTATAATATGACCAGCCCCGGAAAAAAGCAGGACAATAAGAAAAAGTTGAGGAATATTGCGGGGGGCTCGCCTTGGTGATGTTATCAAGATATACAGGTATTTTGATCTGTGACATCTCAGCCGACAAAACAGCTGTAGCCAATATCAACACCAGCATAGCTATCATGATTATAAAATTTCGCATCTCTCTGCCTCCTTCACGAGATTTATGGTCGGGCTTAACCCGGTCCCGATTAAATCGGGGGGGTTCCCAATTTATCAAAATCGGGAACCCGGTCTTCCCCCCCAGGTGTCACTACATAAAAGGATAAAAATTAACAATAAAACTCCGTCCCCAGACCACACTATTTTCTAACACATTGATTCATAACATATTAACTGGAAATTATTATCCACCAAGCTCCTATTTTATGCTTGATTTTCTATGGTTTCCTGCTTATATTGGTCATAGCGGCAGCCGATAGAGCTCTTTTTTTACTGGAGTGGCGTTTTTCATTCTGTAAGTAATAGCTGGGAGACGGAACATAATTAATATCAGAAAAGACATGTTTCGTTCCTTCTTGTTGGATTTGTATGGCACCTTTCCTAAATGTTGGTCTGCCGGAAATTAAAGAATTTCATAAAAGCCGCGAAAAACTTGTTGCCGCAACATATTGCGGGGTATTGGATTATTACCTGGCCCGCAATATTATAAGAAAATTGTGTTAATTTTCAGGCTTATATTGAGGCCTGAAAACTGGAGGGTTTGCCAGAACCGATGCTCCGGAGAAGCGACTGATGAACAATCCTGAAAAACTCGATGAAAAAATGCGCGCTCTGCGTAAGGAGTTGAGTCGCCGAACCGTGAACTTGCATCTAAGCGATGCCCAGGAACGGGCGATGGCGGATGATGCTGCTGACATCATCGACATAGGCAAAAAGATCAGTAAATCAATCGATGATGAAAGACTCGAGGAAGCCCGCGAGCAGCTGAGAATTGCCCTGGCAGAATATCCTGAGGAATTAATGTTTCTCAATCTGCAGATGATTTTGGACGGGTTGGACAAACCCTTTGGCAATTATAACTCGGCCAAGAAGGCGGGAAGCAATCTTATTGAGGTTGCTGTCGAAAAATATAATACATATTATACCATGGCGGCTATAGTTAATCTGGGTCTGATTGCTCACAATGAGGGACATGATGATTTCAGTAAAGCCATGTATCTGGCGGCTCATTTTATCGACCGGAAAGCGATTACGCCGATGCGAAACCTGGCGGGCTGGTATTCAAGAAGAGGGTTCGTCGACAAAGCGCAGATGTGGGTTCAGCGAATCATCGAAGCTTATCCTGATTGGCTGGACAGAGAAGAATTGATCACGATTTTTTTGAAAGATGAATCGCTTGCTAACCTTAGAAAACATGAACTATTCAAACAAGAAGTGTTAAATAAAATAGAAAGAAAATAATTTGTTTTTTAGAAAGAGGTAAGGACTATGGACACGATGAAGTATTTAATGCTGGGATTGGCAATCGGGTTTTTTGCGCTGGTTGCCGTTAATCATCCCAAGCATTCTGATCCTGTTAAGGACCCCGTGATTTTATCAGGCGGCGGTTCGGATTCGGGCAACATCCATGAGGGTTTTGAAGGTGGAGTCAAAATCAGCGATACCAAGTTACAGCAGTTCAATACCGATTACTCGCTTATTGGGCCCGGCGGCAATTAAGCTAACCCATAACGCACGGGAACCCAGGAGGAGTAATGTCAAGAAGTCCACGACTAGAAAACAAGATTCGGCTGGATATACAACATTGGTTAGACTCGCAAGGCGCCGATTTTATTTGTTGCATTAAGGAGTTTTGTCAAGGCAATAGGGCTTCGCTCTCACAGGTAATGACCATGGTGGAACAATTGGGCAGCCTGGTCTTCGTAGGCGGGAGAGAAGCTTTATGCAATGATCTGCTTGAAAGATTGGAATACGGTATATTTGATCTTATCGGAAAATTCAACTCAACAGCCGGTGGTGATGCTTTAACGGATGCCATCCAAAGCAATTTGGCTGATTATCTCACCGAGATTTTCTTTGAAGCGAAAAAGCAATGGAATCTGAATCATTACAAGATAACCGCCTCGTATGAAGAATTAGATCCCAATAACTGCACCATTTCGGCTTCCGATCAATTAGCCGGCGAACCTGAGGTTTTAGATTTTGAAACAGACACGAAAAAATCCAAACGGCAGGCCAGATTGTTTTTGGATGAATTGGTTTCGTTCACCAAAACTAAATTGCGCGGCGAGAAAAACCGCCGGATCGCCGTTAATTGGCTTGAGCATCCGGAAAAACATCGGGATTATGGCTGGCTGGCCAGTCTCACTAATTCCAGCACCGGCAGTATCAAGGTAACCCTGACGCGGCTAAAACAAACATTAGCTCAAAATTACAATTTGAGATATGCGGGAGACGGTTTAACGCTTGATAAAGTAGGCGTTCTGACAAAAGCAAAAGCAAAACAAGGCTTCAACCACAGTTATTTGTGATAGTGGCCGATAAGCAAAAATTAACAATTATTCCTTGAATTTCGCGAGTCGGTCTCTGGTATCGATTCAGAT
>CAZFSN010000147.1:0-8340 GCA_964521815.1 uncultured Ignavibacteria bacterium
TCCGGATTATTGATATCGCTAAAACCGTAAAAAGAGATGATAACAATAACTGGATAGGTATTCCTGAAACGGTCAAAACAGGCATAGCCCAAAATGGAGCGATAACTTATGTAACCACACTTCGCGCCGGCGAAGGACGGCTTTATAAAATCATTCCAGTAATTAATTAATCTAAAACGAACAATTATAACTTATTGATTCCGCCCGGGCCGTTTAGCCGCCGGCTCCTTCTACGTCGGCTGGTTCGCCTTTAAACGCGCCGCCGTAGGAGTTTTCCCGATCGACAATTAGAGGGCGGACATTTTTTACCGGCCCTTGAGTGTGAACTCTGGCGTTCGGCGAAATGGCAGTCGGATAGCCTGCTGCCAGCCAGCCTTTGATACCATCCTGATAGATATAGACATTTCGCATCCGCAAATTCTCCAGACGGTTAACGGCCTGGGCAGCCAGCTGACAATCTCCCCCGCCGGAGTAGACGATTACCTGGGAATCCGGATTCATGACACCGGCTATCCGGAAAACTAACGATCCCAATGGCGCGGTTTTGGCCCCTGGGATATGGCCTTTTTCGTAATCAATATCGCCGCGTACATCAAATATCGCCAGCGGACCGGATGCCAGCTGCTTACTTAGCTCTCCAGTCGTTATTATTTTCATTTTCATTATCCTCCATCAAGCTGTTTTAGACGACGAGCCCCTATTCTCAATTGGAAGCCTGTCGCTACTTTTTTAATTATATAGTTAACATGCATCTGCGACTACAGGTTCCGCAAGCTATATGTTTATTCAAAATGAATATAGAAAAACATACCGAAGCCAAATATAGGTATCTATCAATATATTTTAATCTTGGAATTCTTAAAAACGGGAATTCATTGCTAATTAAGGGACGGGAGTCCTATTTATCATAATAGACTGCGGTGGCTCCATAGGCTTTTTATTTTCCACATGTACAAATGAATAAATCGAGATTACAAATATTTTTGGATAATTCTATTTTTTAAGTTGATTTTTATTAATAATTCTTGACAGATTGATGAAGGAAAGTTACAATAGCTTTTCAGTAAAGATAAGCCAATCTCCGGACAGGTATCAGGCGAGAGAGGAGCCTGTTACTGCAATTGGCCGAAGATTGCAGCGGTTTACTTCTCGAAAACGAAACATTGGAATAGCATAAAGCAGTGCGGTTGGGTCTTAATTTTCAGGTACAACACTTTTTACGGAAAACTGTTGTAATCATTTGTAAAACTCCGGTTTTTATTTTTATCTATTTAATTATCGGGCTGTCAGTTCCGGTTATAGCCGGCGATTATTTAGCTGTTATGCGCACGGGCGGCATTATTGACCGGGATTCATCTGTGTCTACTTTAACAACTGTGACCTCGACAGGTCTCCAACCGCTTGTGGCGGACATCGCCGCCGGCGGCGAGGTGATGCTTCATTGGACGGCTCCCGGCGATGACGGCTATATCGGTCGGGCGGCCGGTTATGATATACGCTATTGGCCATCCCGGTTTGGACCAATAAATTCAGAATATAAGTGGATAAGCGCCTATTACGTAACGGGGGAACCGACACCATCGCCGGCAGGTAGGCGAGATTCGATGCTGGTGACTGATCTGGAGAGCGGCGCTGATTATTACTTCTGTATAAAGGCGTTTGATGAAGCCGGCAACTATTCAGGGCTGTCGAATTCGCCTTTATTGACCGCGTCGAACCTGGGTTATACTATTAGAATAGATATCAGCGGACGCGGCAGCGTCTCATGTCAGCCCGACCGGCCATACTACCAGTATGGGGAGACAGTGACTCTGACCGCTGTACCTGACGACTACTGGGAATTCGGCGGCTGGAGCGGCGATATCCAGAGCAATTCCAATCCGGTGAACTTTATTATTGTCAGGGATATGCAGGTAACCGTGACATTTAGTACTGATTACATTCCCGGTGATGCTAATAACGATGGCCGTTTAAACAGTTCAGATATCACTTATCTGGTCAACTTCATGAATGGACATGTTCCGCCTCCTACTCCGTACCTGGCCGGTGATGCCAACGGCGATTGCAATATTACCGGCAATGATATTACATATATCCTCAATTATTTTAGGGGGGGGGGCCCGCCGCCTGTAAGAGGAGACTGCGAAAATATATTTATTTCTTCCGGCGCGGACGATATAAGCCGCTAAAATTTAATAAATTACATGTTTCTTCGGTTTTGATATTGACAATCCGTTAAAAAATTTGTTTTTAACTTTAGACAGATTTATAAGTATAAATAAAAAGCCGTTGATGATTTGAAAATTTTAGGAAAAAATAAGTTCAAGGAATGATGATGAAGACTTTTTTAACTTTCACAATAATCCTGGCAACCTTAGTCATTTCTTATGCCGGTGAAACTGAAATAAAGACTTTCGCCGAGGCCAAGGCCTTATCGGCTCAATCAGGCAAACCGATACTCCTGGAATTCTACAAAGAGGATTGCGAATACTGTTCACAAGCCGCTCAGGACGCGATCAACCGGAATGATATCAAGCAGGCACTTGACCGGGTCGTCCATTTCACTTTAAACTTCAAAAAAGGCGAGGGTGTTGAGCTTTCGAAAAAGTACATAACCGGGATTTACTTCCCGGTGTTTTACCTGCTAAACAGTCGGGGCGAAATAATCAAGCGTTGGACCGGTTATACCGGCGCGAATCGATTTATCAGCGCTCTCAATGACGCCCTCTCCGATCAAACTACGGTCGATGAGCGTTTGGCTCGATATCGGGCGAATCCGAATTACAATGACGCTTTATATTTTGCCAATTACTATACCGATATCTGGGATTATCTTCAAGCCAACAATTATTACCGTCAAGCCCGCAAACTAAGCGGGTCGGGGCCATCCCGGTTCGCTTTCGAGATATTTCAGAATACGGCCAACGCGGTCTGGCAAGATACGCTTGAATTCGAGGCGGTACTGCCTATTGCCGATTCAATATTGGCTTTGCAGGGCAATAACGTCGATATACTTGTTAAAGTAGCCCAGATCATGGCGCGCCTGGGGCGTAAAAAAGAGACTACCGACCAAATCGGCAAATACCTTCAAGCCGCTATCGATATCACCGCCAAACGGCAAGACTCGAAATCTAAAAAAGATAACGCCCTGTTAAAATCGGAATACGCTTTATATGTTGACAAAGATACTACCAGGGCGATTCAAATCAAGGAATCGACCATGCCGGCTAATTGGCGGAATTCACCCGAGGAATTCTACGGTTATGCCAAATGGTGTCTTGAACATAATATCGATCTGGAGCAGGCGGAAAGATTTACCCGTCAAGCTGTGCAAATGGCCTCGCCCGGAGAATTCAAGGGCAGGGTCCTGAGTACACTGGCTTCTATTTGCGAGGCTCGCGGCAATAAGCAGGAGGCGATCAAGCAGATCAAGCTGGCTATCGCGGAGGATCCCCACAATAGTAGCTATGCTGACAGGCTGGAGAAATGGCAGGGCGGTTCGGGGGGATGATGGGCCGGACGGTTTCGTATAAATTATTATCATGGGGGTCATTATCAAAGGGATTGGGGCGTGGCTGATATATTATTTAAAAAAGGCGATTACGGTGAATGAAGGGGAAGTCGGGTTTCACCCTTCGCTATCGCTCAGGGGGAACGCCGACCTACGGTTGGGAATTATGTTCGGGATGTTTATTTTATAATTAGGATAGATTATTTACTTGGTTTCATCGAAACGGAGTTTCTCCAGTATCGGCGTTCCCAAACTGGAGTTTGGGAACGAGAAGAAACGCTGAACTACGGCTGAAATCTTGACTTTATATAAAGCAATATCATAAAATATGCCGTGTTTAATATAATGTCTCTAACCCGCAACCTTAAGGATTTGCCATGATAAAAAGATGTCCCTGGCCCGGTTCGGATGAGTTGATGGTCGCTTATCACGATACCGAATGGGGTGTACCGGTTCATGATGACCGCAAGCTGTTTGAATTTCTGGTACTGGATGCTTTTCAGGCCGGTTTGAGCTGGTCGACTATTTTGAAAAAGAGGGAAAATTTCCGCCGGGCTTTCGATAATTTCGATTATATGAAAATCGCCAGGTACAAACAGAAAAAAATCGATAAGCTGCTAAACGATACCGGCATTATCCGCAACAAGCTTAAAATCAATGCGACTGTAACCAACGCGATTGCTTTCCAGGCGGTGCAAAAAGAGTTCGGTAGTTTCGATAAGTACATCTGGGGCTTCGTGGGCGGCAAACCTATAGTCAATAAATGGAAGACAGTTAAACAAGTAGCGCCTAAAACCGCCGAATCGGATGCCATGAGTACCGATTTGAAAAAGCGCGGTTTCAAATTCGTCGGTTCGACTATTTGTTACGCGTTCATGCAGGCCGCCGGTCTGGTCAATGATCACATGGTTGATTGCTTCCGTTATAAAGAGTTGAAAAATAATAAATAGACTTTTAACGAAAGATACATGACCCACAATCAGGGATACTATGATGAAAAGCTATCGGCCGACCGGCTGAAACGCTGTTATGAAATCGCCCCGCCGCGCGTGAAACAGTACCTTCAGGCGGAAATGGATTATGTAATGACCAGGATTAAACCATCAGATAAAGTCCTGGATCTGGGCTGCGGCTATGGCCGGACATTGGGGATGCTGAGCGACACGGCCGGGATTGTAGTCGGTATTGATACATCGATGGCCAGTCTGCAGGCCGCCAATAAATCGAATACTAATCCGGCTAATTGCTTTCTGGCCCAAATGGACGCGGCTCTGCCGGGTTTTGCCGATAATTCATTTGATATCGTTATCTGTATTCAAAATGGTATATCCGCGTTTAAGGTGGATCGGTTAAGATTAATTGAGGAAAGCGTTCGCATTGCCAAACCAGGCGGTCGGGCGCTATTTTCGACTTACTCGAATAAATTCTGGCCGGACCGCCTTGAATGGTTTGAACTTCAAGCCCGGCAAGGACTTCTGGGCAAAATAGACTATGAAAAAACCGGCGATGGGGTAATTGTCTGCGATGACGGTTTCAAGGCGACTACCGTGACTCCTGAGGAATTTCAATCACTGATCTCAAGATTGAATCTTAAAGCGGATATTATCGAGGTGGACCAATCGAGTCTGTTTTGTGAAATTCTGATTGAATAATTCGCATCGAAAGGGTGCGGTTAATTTATTTTACCGGAACAAGTTAATACTCTGATGAAGTATTTAATCTTATGGCTAATAAATTGTTTAGCATTGACAAAAAAGTAATACTTGTTATCTTATAAGATAATTAGATTTTTATAACAACTTTAAGCGAGGTAGTAAATGAAGTTAAAAGCGCTATTGATGGTTTTCCTGGCAGTCGCCTTGACCGCGGTTGTCTCCGCCCAGGATGTTTCGATTCAGGATTTTCATGAAGCTGAATACCAGATGAAAGCCGAACACTGGCGGATGATGAAAGACATAAATGATCGGGACCTTATTCTGGACCAGATGGATTTCGATGTCAAATACTGGGAATTGGATATCAACGTGACTAATATCGCCGGTCAGATTATTTCCGGCAAAGTTACGATGACCTCGCAATCGGTTGTCGACGGTCTTGCCCAGGTCGATTATGATCTGAATTATGCCATGACCGCCGATTCGGTTTTCATGAACGGACAGCCGGTGACTTTTGCGCATAACTCCAATACCCTGGCGATCACGCTTAATCAGACTTATAATAATGGTGATTTATTCACGACAGTTGTTTACTATCATGGTCATCCGCCGGGCAGTGGTTTCGGTTCGTTTACCTGGGAAGAACATAATGGCCAGCCGATAATATCGACTTTATCCGAACCGGAGGGCGCGCGCGAATGGTGGCCCTGCAAAGATATGCCGCATGATAAAGCCGATTCAGCGGACGTTCTAATAACCGTACCCGATGATCTGGTGGCCACATCTAACGGGCTACTAATTTCCAATACCGACAATGGCAATGGCACCCGGACATTCCACTGGCATATTTCGTATCCCATAACTACCTATTTGATATGCGCCTCGATTTCCAACTATCAGAGTTTCACCGACTGGTACGTCACAACTGAGGGCGATTCGATGCCGGTCACTAATTATGTTTATCCCGAACTTTTTGATGACGCAGTCGAAGATTTAAATATCATCCCTGACGTGATAGGATTTTATGCCGGATTGTTCGGCGAATATCCCTTTATCAACGAAAAATATGGCCATTCGCTTTTCCCCTGGGGAGGCGCCATGGAACATCAATGCAATACCAGCTATGGCGATATGCTAATTAGGGGCGATCACGCTTATGACTATATCGCGGTTCATGAATTATCGCATATGTGGTTCGGCGATATGATAACCTGTGATATCTGGCCGGAAATCTGGATGAATGAAGGCTTTGCCTCCTATTGTGAAGCGCTCTGGGCGGAGCATAACTGGGGTTCCGAAGGTTTAAGATCGTATATGAATAGTTCGAACCATGTCACCGATCCCAGCGGCCCGATTTATGATCCCGATGAATTATTCAGCGGCAATACCGTCTACAACAAGGGCGCCTGGGTACTGCATATGCTTCGCGGCGTGATGGGCGATATGGCGTTTTTCGCGGGTATACACGCCTATGCTACCGACCCGCGTTATCAATATAGCACGATTACCACCCGCGAGTTCCAGGCTGTGATGGAGGAATTCTACGGCGCCAGTTTGGGTTGGTATTTCGATGAGTGGATATGGGGCATGAACCGCCCGTTCTACGCCTATTCATGGATAGATGAAGACCTCGGCAACGGTCAGTACGAGGTTTTTCTTCATATAGAGCAAACTCAGCCTGCTCCGGCCCCTGAAGTTTTCACCATGCCGATTAAGGTCTATCCGCGTATCGGCGGCATCGATACGGTTATCACTGTGTTCGATGACAGCCGTGTGGATGATTTCCGGTTCATAGTCAACGGCAATCCATCTGTGGTAAGATTCGATGCCAATGACTGGATTTTGAAGACTTCCTATCTGGCTAACTACGGCATGAATATAGTAACCACCGAATTGCCGAACGGCTATGAGGATACGCCTTACAGCGCGACAATCGAATCCCGCGGTGGAACTCCGCCTTATCAATATACGGTAATCGATGGCAGCTTGCCTCCCGATTTGGAGCTTGACGCGAATACCGGCGAACTATCCGGCGTACCTACAACCGAGGGCCAATTCGCGTTCACGGTCCGTTCCACCGATTCATCGACGCAACCGAAAATTGACGACCAAGATTACGACCTGATGATTGAACGGCAGATCGGTATCGATGATAATGCAGGCGTCATGCCGTCCCGGTTCGAGCTTATCGGTAATTACCCCAACCCGTTTAACAACTCCACGGTTATCAGTTTCCGTCTGGCGCAAGCGGCGCAGGTCAGTTTGAATGTCTATAACGTGCTGGGCCAGCAGGTGACCGAACTTCATTCTGGCTATCTTGCCGCCGGCCTGCACAGTTTCCAATGGACCGGCGATACTGCGCCATCGGGAGTCTATTTCTACAAACTAACCGCCGGCGCCAACAGCGAAGTTAAGAAGATGACGCTGCTGAAATAAAAGATTTCGTAGGTCAGGAGCCCTGTGCTCCTGACCTGCAGCACTGATAGAATAATTTATTTAGTAGTGATATTGGATTGACCAGCCCCTGCAGTAGCAGGTTTGATATACCAGCTACTTGGCTATATTAGAGCAAGGTACCCCACCTCATCTACTGTGAGGTGGGATAGGTTGATTACACTGATATGCCGAACATAAAACACTTTGATAATAATCATTCTGTCAGATTTTGTGGGCGGCAGATATCCTCCTCTGCCCCGGCGTTATCGCCTGCGGATTGGATATAGTCGAGTTATAACTGGTATCGAGGGAATAAGGATGTTCCCATTTCAATTAATGAGTTTGAATTATAAACCTGGGAGATGTAAACGAAGTTACCCACTCCACAGTAGGTGGAGTGGGGTACCCGTCACTTTCACGTCTCCCCCCGTTAATCCCTTATCACACAACCCCTAAGCGGCTATTCAATAAATTTCCTTGCCGTTTTTAGCTTATTTGTTATACTTAAGACAGGGAGTATAAACCGAATTAGAATCCGGCGTAATATTCCCTGAGATATTTTAAAGACCCGCCATAGGGACGTATCGCATACGCCCATTAGCTGAAACGGCGGCTAAATAGTTGTCGGGTCAGGGGACCCGACAATACGAGGGACGGGCAGACGAGGACGTCTGCCGCGCACTTGAATATTATCGAAGGTCAGGAGCCCTGTCCCGTAAGGGATGGCTTTCGTCATGC
>CAZFSN010000148.1:0-8312 GCA_964521815.1 uncultured Ignavibacteria bacterium
GTAGCTCGTCGGGCTCATAACCCGAAGGTCCCTGGTTCAAATCCAGGCCCCGCTATTAAATTAGTAAAGAGAAGTTTCATAGAAATATAAAATTTAATGTTTACTGTTTATGTGATCAAGTCTCATCGAGGTATGAGGTATATAGGATATACAGAGAACCTAACTAAAAGGCTCGGCCAACATAATGCCGGACTAAGCAAATATACAAGCCGTGATACAGACTGGAAACTAATATATCAAGAATCCTATGACACGCGCTCGCAAGCTATGCAACGCGAAAAGTGGCTGAAAAGCGGAGCCGGCCGGCAATTTCTCGATTCCTTAGAAAACGACCCGCAGCCGGGACCATAATCCGCCACGGGCGGATCCCTGGTTCAAATCCAGGCCCCGCTACCAAAATAACTTACCACTCAATCAATTACAGTTAATTGCGCATTAAAATTGAAGGTTTCAAGCCCGAAGGTCAGAAATTTATTTTCTGGTATTATCTATAGGTTTCTATTGTCAGGTCAAATGATCTTCGGGTTTTAGACATAGTATTACAAAATGCTATCTGCATGCAGGCAAAATATTTCTCACTATTTATTAGCTCCGTTGGGTATAATTCTTTTCTTCGTTATCGTCTCGCAATTTGGCCAGCCCGCCAGCGCTTCGGCCGGTAATGAAAAGGCGTAAAACATGCAGGCTCGCTAGCTTGGCGATAGCTTAGGTTCATCAAGCCGTGGAAAAAGGCAGCCGACGTGGCTATATCGTCACTGATCACGATACAATCGCTAAAACTAAAAAAAGCACCAGATTTGATGTACTACCTTTTATCATCTTTTTCTTGAAATACAATTAGCCTTTGCTATGATTCAAAATCAAACATATTTTTCACGCCATATAGCCTAATTGTTGTAATGGTGAGCAAATTTAATAGAGTGTCGACTAACCTTTTATCCGTAAATAGATTATAATATTACATTAGCGATTTAATAATATTTCTTACAATTCAGATGATTTGTTTGCTGCCCATCGCATGAGGAACTATATTAGAATAGGTAACGTTTAAGGGATGATGGGCAAAAACAAAGTGACGATTAAAGGCACATATCTGCGGACTTTGTTGCTGGTACTATCGTTGCCGGCGATTATTATCTGGCCGTTTACGCGGGCTTATCCGATTAGCCCTGAAACCCATCCGATCGCATGCGGAATGGGATATTGTTGTTGCGAGAGAGCAGCAATGGAGACTGATGTGCCTATGACCAGTTGTGATTGCCGGGTTTGTAGGTTGCCGAAATTGCCCGACCCGCAGGATGGCCTGGATCACCCCGATATGAGCCGGGTACAAACACCGCCAGCGCGAGACATCGAATATGCCGAATTTACTTTACCGATCGTGGTAGATCATTGCCCGGCAATTGACCGGCCCGATAACGTTTCCAATTCACCGCCGTTATATATCCTTAACTCGACCTTCCTGATTTGATATTCCATTTTCCTTCATTTAAGTAAGGCTAAACGTATGCCTTGTTATTTTCATTGGAAAAGGAGTATTTGTGTTAAAAAATATTTCCATCATCGCCATAATTATAATGGCATGGTGGCTGTCGCCATTAGCCCAGACCGATCAAGGGCGGGTAACATTGGATTCGCTGATCAATCAGGCGCTGGCTGTCAATCCGCAGTTATTGGCGCAGCAGGATGCTTCACGAGCGGCCCGCTACAATAGCAACGCCGTCGGCTGGTTGCCCGACCCGAGCGTGTCGGTAGGCTTGATGAATGTGCCGTACGATTCATGGGCTACCGACCAATCGCCCATGTCCGCGTTAGCTTTGGGGATCAACCAGAAAATTCCCTGGCCAGGCAAATTAGCAAATCAAAAAGGTGTCGCCGACCTCGGCGCTAAAACCGGCGACCTGATAGTGCAAGCATCACGTAATAAGGTCGTTCAAGATCTGCAATCAGCTTATTACGATTATTCATATTACGCGCTGGCCGAGAATATAATCGATAACAATATCGTGCTATTGAAATCGCTGGTCGAGGTCGCGCAGACTAAATATGCCAACGGAGACGGTATAGCTGCCGATGTTCTTCAGGCACAAACGGAGTTATCGGTGATGCAGAATAAGCGTCTGGAGATCGAACGGATGCGTATGCAAGCGGCCGGCAATATCAACACGCTTATTGATCTAGCGCCGGATACTCGCGATGGCTACCCGGTTTATTTACCTGAGACATTGCCCGATTCACTGTCGGCTTCAGAACTTTCGGCAGAGGCGGAGGCAAACAACCCCTCTTTAGCTATGTCGAATATTCAGGTTGATATCGCGAAAAAGCAAAAAGCGCTGGCTAGAAGCGATTACTGGCCGGAATTGATGTTGAGTTTTCAATATCAAATAAAAGATAAGATTCCCATGGTTGCCGGATCAGGCAAAGATTTTATCTCCGCTAGTATCGGCCTGACGCTTCCTCTCTGGTTTTATCATAATCAGAACAACACCCTCAACGCCGCGAATAGCCGGGTCAGGATGACTCAAAATTCCTATGTTGCTTATAAACGTGATCTGGAAAACCAACTATATGATAAAATACTGGAGTTGGATAGGCTTAGGGAAAGTTTCCGACTCTACGATCAGACGATCATCGATCAAGCCCGGGCTACTCTGGAATCAGCTAATATCGCCTATCAAGTGGGTAAAGTCGATTTCCTGAAGCTTATCGATGCGCAACGTCGGCTTTACGAGATTCAACTCAACCGGCTGGCGATTTTAAGAGACTACCATAAAACGTTCGCCTCTCTGGAAGAATTGATTGGGGCGAGTAAGGAAAGGTATCAACAATGAAAACTACCATCATAATATTAGCCGCTCTGGCAATCGGCTTAGGCGTCGGATACTTGATATTCAATGAGTCGCATTCATCATCGATAGCGGCGGCTAATTCAGGCAAGCAGCTTTACACCTGCGGGATGCATCCTCAGATAATATCCGATAAACCGGGTTACTGTCCGATCTGCGGGATGAAACTTGTGCCAAAAAAGGATATCGAAACAATCCATGCCGGTTCAATCGTAATCGATCCGGCCACCGTGCAAAATATGGGCCTTACTATTACCGCGGTTACTCGGCAACCCTTGACCAGAACCATTCGTGCCTTTGGCAAAATCGATTATAGCGACCCGCTAGTCAGGACAATCAATGTCAAAACGCCGGGCTGGGTCGAGAAGCTCTATGTTAACCATGAAGGCGAGACGGTAAAAGCCGGGCAGTCGCTACTGTCGATTTATTCTCCGGAACTTGTGGCCGCCCAACGGGAGTATATAGTGGCCTTGCGTAATGCGGAGAATGTAAAAATCGCCGGCAATTCAATGGCGCCATCAACAGATTTGCTTGAGGCGGCGACGATGCGGCTAAAAAATTGGGATATTTCCGCTGATCAGATTCATAACCTCAACATCTCCGGCGAACCGACTAAATCGTTGATTATCAATTCGCCATACACCGGCGTGGTAGTTAGCAAGATGGTCGAACAGGGTGACCGCCTCACCGGCGGGATGACCGCTTATAAAATCGCAGATATCTCGCGAGTGTGGGTGAAAGCCTTCATTTACGAGCAGGATGTACCCTTCCTGAAAATAGGACAGGAAGCTGAAATCACAACTCCTTCTCTTTCCGAGCAAAGGTTCAAAGCTAAAATCGCCTACATAGCGCCTTATCTGAATGACCATCAACAAATCGAAATCCGTTTGGATGTTGATAATCCACAAGGGCTGCTGCGCCCGGGCATGTACGCCGAGGTCAATTTGCAAAGTAGTTTCCCGGGCGATCGCCTGATGGTACCTCTTAAGTCGGTGATCAATACCGGTGCTAAGAAAGTGGTGTATCTGTCTATGGGTGACGGCTCTTATTCGCCGCGGATAATCCAAACCGGCGCGGTCGGCGATAACGATCTAATCGAGGTAATCTCCGGTCTTGAACCAGATGAGCAGGTGGTAACCTCCGGACAATTCTTATTGGATTCGGAGACACGACTTAACGAATCGCTGGCGTACACTCATGACCACAGCGGGCATAATGAAACCGGCAAGTCAAGCGCCGAATCGACACATATAGATATGAAGATGGACAGCACAATGGCAAACGATTCGACTCATTGTATGACAAACCCAGTCGATACGACCTCGAACGCAGATACTACAAAAATGCAAAATATGCATGAAAGCCAACATCAGATGAAAACAAAATCCGAGGAAGCTCAAAAATTATCCGGCATTTATACCTGCCCTATGCCGATTCATTTCCATGTTCTTCAGTACGGCCCGGGCAAGTGCCCCGAATGCGGCATGGATCTGGTGCCGGTAGAACAAACCAACAACACCGAGGTTTATTACTGCCCGATGGCCGAGGACAGCGTAGTGACCGATAAGCCGGGCAGCTGCCCCAAGTGCGGGATGAAGTTAGTCAAGCTGCAACGGGGAGCCGTTGATGATTAAGCGAATAATCGAATACTCGGTTAAGAACCGCTGGCTGATTCTGGTTCTTACCGCTATTGTGGTTGGCTTCGGGATCTACGCCGCCAAGGTTATTCCGGTGGATGCCATCCCCGACCTGTCCGACGTGCAAGTGATAGTTCAGACCAATTATCCGGGGCAGCCGCCGCAGGTGGTCGAGGATCAGGTTACTTATCCGCTATCTACGGCGATGCTGGCGGTGCCCAGAGCCAAGGCGGTGCGTGGCTATTCCTATTTTGGCCTATCGTTTATTTACATAATCTTCGAGGACGGTACCGATTTGTATTGGGCTCGCAGCCGGGTACTCGAATCATTGAATAAGATTTCCGGTAACCTGCCTTCGGGAATCAGCCCGAAAATCGGCCCTGATGCTACGGGAGTCGGCTGGGTTTATCAATATGCCTTGGTCGATAGCTCCGGCAAGCATGATCTGGCGGAATTGCGGTCGGTTCAGGACTGGTATCTGAAATATGAATTATCGGCAGTGCAGGGTGTAGCCGAAGTCGCGTCGGTGGGCGGTTTTATACGCCAATATCAGATTCAAATCGATCCGCGCAAGCTGGAGTATTACGGTATCTCCTTGATGCAGATAATAGATTCGGTCAAACATTCCAATAGCGCGGTCGGGGGACGGTTAATCGAGTTAGCGGAAACCGAGTATATGGTGAAAAGCCTGGCCTATGTCGGCGATCTGGATGATCTGCGTCAGATCGTGGTCGCTAAGCCCAAGGATGGCCCAGCGGTGCTATTAGGTGCGGTGGCCAATATTCAATATGGCCCGGAGAGTAGACGTGGCCTGGCAGAGCTAGATGGCAAAGGTGAAACAGTCGGCGGTATTGTGGTAATCCGCTGGGGAGATAACGCGCGGAAGATTATCGACCGGGTCAAAGCTAAAATCGAGGAGTTGAAACCGGGATTACCCAATGGCGTAAAGATAGTTCCGGTTTACGATCGTTCAATGCTGATAGATCGGGCGGTGGACAACCTCTATTTCACGTTGCTCAAAGAAATATTATTTGTAATCTTAATCATGATGCTTTTTCTTTTGCATGTCCGCTCGACTCTGATTGCCGCGTTTACTTTGCCATCGGGAGTGCTGGTATCGATTCTGATCATGCATCTATTGGGTATCGACGCCAACATTATGTCGCTGGGAGGTATTGCTATCGCTATCGGGGTTATGGTTGATGCGTCCGTGGTGATGGTCGAGAACGCACACAAACATCTCGAACGCGACCTCGGTAAAAAGGATCGCATGCAAATCATCATCGATTCGGCTAAAGAAGTCGGCCCCGCGCTATTTTTCTCGCTGTTGATTATTACCGTATCTTTTCTACCGGTGCTTGCATTAACCGGTCAGGCAGGCCGCCTGTTCAAACCATTGGCTTTCACCAAAACCTTTGCTATGGCCGCATCGGCCCTCATCTCAATCACGGTGATCCCAGCTTTGACTATGATTTTCCTCAAAGGGAAAATCATGTCGGAGAAGAAAAATCCGGTATCGCGGTTTTGCATCAAAGCCTATCGTCCGATCATCGATTTCGCCCTGAACCATCGGGTACTGGTGGTGTCGATCGCTCTGGCAATCCTGTTAGTGACCATCTTCCCCATCACTCGTATCGGATCGGAGTTCATGCCGCCTTTATACGAAGGCGACCTGTTGTACATGCCGACCACGCTGCCGGGGATTTCGATTACCAAAGCCAAAGAGCTATTGCAGCAAACCGACAAGATCATCTCCTCCTTCCCCGAGGTGAAACGCGTGTTTGGCAAAGTCGGCCGCGCTGAAACAGCTACCGATCCGGCGCCGTTGACGATGATCGAAACCACCATCATGCTCAAGCCAGAATCCGAGTGGCGTCACGGGATGACTCCAGAGATGCTGGTCGATTCACTGGATCGGGCGATTCAATTCCCGGGGTTGACCAATGCCTGGACCATGCCGATCAAAACCCGAATCGATATGCTGGCTACCGGAATCAAAACTCCGATCGGTATCAAAATCATGGGATCAGATCTGGACAGTTTAAACAGCATCGCCGAACGAATCGAAGGCGTAGTGCGAACCCTTCCCGGCGCCCGTTCTGTCTATGGCGAACGAGTCACCGGGGGGAATTACCTCGATGTCAAAATAGATAGATTCAAAGCCGCGGCTTATGGTTTGCGCATTGATGATATCCAGGAGGTGATCATGACCGCTATTGGCGGGATGAATGTCAGTACCTCTGTCGAGGGCCGCGAGCGCTATCCGATTAACATTCGCTACGCGCGTGAGCTACGTGACAATCCCGAGGCGATCAAACGGGTGCTGGTAGATTTGCCCGATGGCGGCAAAATCCCGCTGGGGCAGCTTGCCGATATCAAATTCACCACCGGCGCAACCATGATCAAATCGGAGAATGCCCGACCCACCGCCTGGGTGTATATTGATCTGACTACCGGCGATCTGGGAGGTTTTGTGAATAGGGCACAACAGGCAGTACAAGAAAGTATCACTCTGCCAACCGGTTATTCACTGGTCTGGTCGGGTCAGTATGAAAATATGCAAGCGGCAGCGAATCGCTTAAAGATCATCATCCCGTTGACCTTGATAATCGTGATGCTCTTATTGTATTTCCACTTCCATAACCTGACTAACAGCTTAATAGTGTTGCTCTCTCTGCCGTTTGCTTTAGTGGGCGGTATCTGGTTGTTTTACATCTTCGGCTTCAATACTTCAGTGGCGGTTTATGTCGGGTTCATCGCTTTAGCTGGACTGGCAGCGGAGACCGGAATCGTGATGCTTGTGTATCTCGATGAGGCTTATGCCCGCTACCGCCAGGAAGGCCGTCTTAAATCGTTTGCCGATCTCAAAGCGGCGGTTATCGAAGGCGCCGTGGAACGAGTGCGGCCTAAGCTGATGACAGTCTCTACTACAATAATCGGGCTATTACCGATTATGTTCGGGCATGAAACAGGCTCTGAGGTGATGAAGCGTATCGCCGCGCCGATGATCGGCGGCCTGGTATCGTCGACAATACTTACATTGATAATAGTGCCGGCGATTTACTATTTGATTAAGCAGAGGAGTATAGATAACCCATAATAAAAAACCCCTCGTATCATAGAGACTCGAGGGGCGTTGCGTAAATTGCCATCACAATCAAGATCGGCGGTAAATACCGAAACTGGCTCTCTATTGATAGCGTAGATCTTTTGGCTACCAAAAGTGCAGTAGCCACCGTCTACTGCGGTTGTGAAAGACCCGATATAAGGATTAGCCGGAAATTGTCACCCAGACTAGACATCTTTGGTTAAAACAGCTGTTAAAACTCACCTGGCGCGAGATCTAAACTTGAAATAAATATCGCTGTTCGCATAGAAGCGTCATAGGATAATACCCCGGCATGATATCCGGGTGTCATTCAGGTGATAAGAAAAGTAGAATCATTTAACGGGACCATATAATTTTAAGAGATGAAGCAATTAAGATAATAAACGACCTAGGGAATTTCGCAGAGGTGTTGATTGATATGTACCATACATATCAGAAAAAACATGAAAAGAGTGAATAGTAAACATTGTTTTACATACACTTCTTTCTAACATTTTTCTAACAGAATTAGCCAAAACAATAAATAATAAGAGAAAACACCAGGTAAAAGGCTCAAGCTAAGTTGTTGCTACTATTGCCCCTTAGTGTCTGGCGCTTTCTGTTATTTAGACTTCTGTACAGGCTCATAGCCCGAAGGTCCCTGGTTCAAATCCAGGCCCCGCTACTAAAATCCGTTATCAATCAACCAATTACAACTCAAAACATATTCAATTCTGCTAT
>CAZFSN010000149.1:0-8286 GCA_964521815.1 uncultured Ignavibacteria bacterium
CGAAACGTTCATATAGAATATGTTTGCCGGGGAATTCGCGTTCGACCGTGCCTTCACCGGAAAGCATATCGATCATCGGGGAATCAAGCCAGATACCCAGCTTGCCGGTCGGGGTGGGTACGCCCTTGCCTCTACCTATGCATTCCTGGATTATCGAGGCGGCTTCAACATCGCGCGGTTCGCGTTCGTTGACAAACTGCTGACCTTCGATATTGACCAGGTTCGCGCCCGATCCACGGAATTTCTCGGTGATCAGGATGCCTTCAGCCTGCTCAGGGAATACGATACCGGTTGGGTGATACTGAACCGTATGCAAAAAGCAGATCTTAACGCCGGCCCGATAGCCCATCACGATACCATCGGCGGTCGCGCCATAATGATTGGTAGTCATGAATCCCTGTATATGTAAGCGGCCCGAACCGCCGGTTGCCATGACCACCGCTTTGGCTTTGACGATGGTGTATTCCTCGGTTTCCATGTTGTACAAAACTGCGCCGGCGCAATGGCCATGTTCGTTAAGAATCAACTCAACCGCCGGCGAAAATTCTATCACGCTGATATCGGCCGCGCGGTTTCTGGCTTCATCGCGAACCGTCCGCATCATCTCCGCGCCGGTGATATCGGCTGCGTAGTGCATGCGCTTACGGCTAGTACCGCCGCCGTGAATCGTATACAGCCGACCATCAGGCATCTTGGAGAAATTACAGCCAAGACTCTCGAGCCATTTGATTACATCCGGGGCCTCGGTAACCAGCGTTTCGACAAGTTCAGGTGTATTGACAAAGTGGCCGCCGCCCATAACATCGAGATAATGGTAATACGGCGAATCCTTGTGGCCTTTGGAGGCGGCCTGAATACCGCCCTCGGCCATCATGGTGTTGGCGTCGCCGTGCCGAAGCTTGGTGGCGATAATGACTTTAGCTCCCTGTTCCTGGGCTAAAATAGCAGCCGATGTACCCGCTCCGCCGCCGCCTATAACCAGCACGTCGGTTTCGTAATCGATTTTGTTTAAATCTATGGCTTCCGGATTAACCCGGCTTCTGGCTTCGAGGAGATCGGCCATCTCGTGAGCGATCCGATAACCTTTGCTGGGACCGACCTTGACTTCCCGCCGGCCTTCTTCCTTGAAATCGGGATGATTATCGAGCATCTTCTTGCGTTCATCGAGCGACAGAAACGGGATTTCCTCATTGCGCTTTTTGCGTTCGACACGTTCGGCGCGAGTGCTTTCGACGACTTTAATCAGCTGTTTTAATTCCTCTGGATATGGCATATCAAACCTCTTTTTCCAATCTCATTATAGGTATTTGGTCTCTTTGGGAGTCCAATCATCGCCCGCCATGGCAGGTTCCATCTCCCGTTCCTGATACACTTTTTTCAAAGTCTCTTTATCCATAGCTTTTAGTTCAGCCAGACCGTCTTTGAAGCGGCCCGCCTGAATATTGGCGACCATGGTTTTAAGGTGTTCGGCGCGCGGCGTCAGGTAAGCTCCATACAGACGGCGAGCCATCTGCGCGATATGATACTGCGGCATTTCGCCATAGCACCGGCTGGCGCACAGCCCGCATTGAATGCAATCGAATGATAATCGGGCGGCCTCGGCGATATCGCCGCGTTTCAGGGCCGAAATATAATCCATCACCTCGACATCCATTGGACAAACTTTGGTGCAGGCGTTACAGGCGACGCATCTGAACAGTTCCGGATAGATCTCGAATATCTCTTCGGGCCGGCCGGTCAATCCGGCGAAATTATAAGTTGCCCGATTGGCCGGATAAAACGGCAACTGGGTCAGATACATCTCCGGTTCCACGACGGTCTGGCAGGCCAGGCCGGTGTAGATTTTATAATCTCCGGGTTTACGATAAACGGTACTACAAGCGCCGCAGACACCGCCACGACAGCCACAACCGCGGATATATTTATATCCGGCGTATTCCATGGCTTTCATGATAGTCAACGTTTCCGGCACTTCGTATTTCTTGCCCATTATATAGATGGGTATAAGTTTGGCTTCTATAGCTTTAATTGCCTTTTCAGAAACGCTCATTTTTACCTCGCTGATTTATCTTGCTGGTTAATATTTTCCAATTCAAACGGCGACTTCTTTTAGGATATTTTTACTTTTAAGAAGTTCAAGCGCGCTTTTTCTATTCAATTCGAAATGGCACGCATCGGGAGAGATACCTAACGCGAGCGCCAGTAATTGCGAAAAATAGAACACCGGAACATCTTTGGAGCCTTCGAATTTGTCCAGCATCAAATCCTGGCGGCGTGACAGGTTATAATCGCATAACGGACAGGTCAGCGTCAGGGCATCCGCGCCGTTAGCCGTAGCATCAGAGATTATCTCATGCGAAATTTTTAAAGCCGCATCGGGATTGCCCAGAACCTGGTAACTGCCGCAGCATTCGGTCGCCATCGGAAATTCCACGACTTCCGCGCCCAATGTCTCCATGAATTTTTGAAACAGTTCGGGATTATCGGGCCGATCGAGCGCTACATCTTTAGGTCGAAGCAGGGTACAGCCGTAATAGGGCGCGACTTTCAAACCATTGAGCGGATTCGTGACTTTTTCCTTAAGTTTGTCGAAACCATACTCATCCCGGATAAAA
Source organism: uncultured Ignavibacteria bacterium (assembly GCA_964521815.1). Lineage (GTDB taxonomy): Bacteria > Zixibacteria > MSB-5A5 > UBA10806 > 4484-95 > JAAEQD01. The sequence continues at coordinate 2,616 of CAZFSN010000149.1, forward strand.
TCAAGAAAATGGATTACTTTAACATCGCCGAAATAATCAGGCTCTTCATCCATGAAAGCATTAATAGTATTGCGTTTTTCTTCATCGTTTTTCATTAATTCGTTAGCCCGGGCCAACGTATTGTAGCACATCGAACACAGCGTGATAACCGTGTCGTTGCCCTGTTCTTTTACCCTGATTAAATCGCGCACCGGGGCAATTATATGGATCAGGTCATCGTCGGCTAAAGAGTACACCGCGCCGCAACAATTCCATCTGGGTAGTTCCTCGTATTTAACACCGAGAACATCTAAAGCGGCCAGGGCCGATTTCTCGAGATTTTTAGCTTTGGTCTTAAGTGTGCAGCCTGGATAATAACTTATCTTCATCATCTACCTCACGATGTCATCTTGCGGAAACCGGAAACCATCGCAATCTGAGGCAGATCATCGATTTTCTCCGGTTCCAGGGATGATAATTCCAAATGATTGACATTTTGGCGGAGTTTAATCAAGCGGAGCGCTTCCATGACTTTAGGAATATCAATGCCTCGCGGGCAACGTACCACGCAGGTGTGGCAGGAGGCGCAAACCCAGGGTGCATTAGCCAAATCCAGAGCTTCCGCCTGACCATATTGCAGCATTATCATGATCTGGCGGGGCAGAAGGCCCATGTCCTCATTCATAGGACAGGATCCCGAACAGGTTCCACACTGGAAACATTGCTGGACGTTCTGGCCGCTTATCTCCCTGATTTTCCGCCGAAATTGATCATTAATAGTCTGCTTGGAAATCTTCAATGCCATCGCAACCTCTTCTATTGAAATTAGTTATTTCACAACCAATACATTTACTCTCTGACCGATTATAGCGGGTAATATCCGCCAATGTTCCGCAATTTAGGAATACCAGGGTCATTCCCGCTCATAAATCAGTGTGAATATATAAAATCGACTAATCCAAAACAACAACTTTGCGAAATTTTTCACAGGTTTTATTAAATTTCTGTTGATATTATTGAAATTATGTACAGTTTGCTCTTTAACTTCTCACTATAATTATCGCATAGTCTGATTTATTTTAATTTGGCCGGAACATCGGAACGCGACTAATCATATAAGTTTAAAAGACGATAAATATTGTAAAATTTGAAGGGAAAATAAAAACCTTGACTTTTGAGCTATATTTTTTATCCTTGATTATAGAAAAGGAGACGATGATATGAAAATGGTAAAACTACTTATGGCTATTTGTATAAGTAGTATCCTGATGATGACTCTTGCTTTCGGTCAGACTGCTGACACGAAAAAGGCACAAACTTTGGTCAAGCCTAAAACAACGCAAGCTGATACCAAGGTTGAACCAACCACCGTCAAACCGGATAACAGCGCCAAGACTCCGCAGAAACCCGTTCAGAAAAAAAGCGAAGTTCCTGATATTCCCTTAACGAATGCCAGAATCGCTTTTGACCACACGAGTTTCGATTTCGGGTCGGTGCCTGCCGGAGCGAAAGTGACGCACCATTTCCCCGTTAGAAATGACGGGCCGGATACTCTAATAATATCCCAGATAAAAGCTGGGTGAGGGTGCACGACTTCGAGAAGTAGCGGGATAGTTATTCCGCCAGGAGGAAGTTCGTTAATCGATATTACCTATAGTTCTTCTAAATCGGGTAAGTATCGAGGCAAGATTACCAAGAGGATCAAGGTATATTCCAATGATTCGACTATGCCCATGATGGAGCTTAAAATACAGGCTCAGTCGAATAGTCCGGATATGATTTTAGCCTGGACGCCGGAGGAAGCGGATTTTAATGAAATCCTTATCGGCAAAAAAGCGAAATTCGATGTAGATATCACGAATAACGATTCAACTGAAACCAAATTGGTGGTTGTCGGAGAACCCACAGCAGAATATGTCAAAAAGTATAAGATCAAAGACGATGATTTAGAGCCGAAAGAATCCACCCAGATTGAGATTGAACTACAAAAAGATATAGCCCCGGGTACTTTTAAGACTGCCTTAACGCTTGAGGCCAACGGCCGCCCTGATACCAGGATTACCATTCCTATAACAGGCAAAGTTGTCGAGAAACTAACCGAAAAACCGAGTATCGCTGATAAGATTGCGAATCCGGCAGCCAAGGCCGTTGATAAAACCGACGTAAAATCAGGCGGCAAATAGTTATTCGATTGATTTATAATTAGCTTACAAGGCGTTGGCTTTTTGAGTCGACGCCTTTTTTTATCGAAAACTATGTTATTTTTGGTTATGAGCGGAACGAGTAGATAATATATCATTATTCGCGGCTATCAAAAATATTAAAAATGCTTAATCAGCACTGCGCGGCCGGATATTTTTACCGAAAACCGGGGCTCTGCCAGTTCGTTGCGAAGCGGTTTGGTACGGCCAAACCTATATTTCTCGCCCTCAGGATTGTATTTCAAGCCGGAAGCCTCATAAATAATCTCATCTGAAATCGGAATTATCGACAGCTTATCACCTATTGAACCATGGCCGGAATAACGCTGGTTTTCTAGCGGGATTATCTCCTGGCAATAGTCCCGCATCTTTATCGAGGCGAATCTGGTTTTATACGCGAACATCATAAAAATATTCGCTAACAGTTGATCAGTTTCGAACGCAGTATCGATACCCCCATAGATAACGACATCGGTTATATTGTTGTTGGCGCACCAATCAAGCGCTAACTCACCATCGGTCAGCGACTTGCCATCGCCGGGCATTGAAATAGTAAGCGCTTTGGGGAAAGATTTAATCAAACTGATATCGGCCGAATCCCAGTCGCCCAGTATCAAATCGGGCAGCAGGTTGTTATTTATGAAAAACTGCAGGCCGCCATCCGCGACTATGATGACAGAATTATCAATGGAATCTTTATATTCTTTGATATAAAAATACAAATGGTCGGGTGGATAAGAACCGTTTAAATATATCGCGGCTTTGGTTTTCATAAATGTTATTCGATTGCCAATACGGCTTCTAATCAAGCCGTTCGTTTTTTTATTTCAATAAAACCATCCGGCGGGTCATCGAATCGCGATCCGTTTCCAGGCGATAAAAATACACGCCGGTCGCGACAGAATTGCCGGCGGCATCGGTACCATTCCAGATAACGCCGTAATTTCCCGCCTCATAAAAATCATCGGCCAAAATGTTGACCAGCTTACCCTGCAAATCGAATATCTCGATTTTAGCGCTGGATGGTTTTTCAAGATGGAATGAAACGCGGGTTTCGGTGTTGAACGGATTAGGATAGTTCTGATTGAGGCTTATCTGAGAGGGAAGCGCTTTATTATCTTTTATAGATGTCGAGCCGAGATTATAAAATACACTTACACAATTATCCCCGGAAACTCCCATTATCAAATCAAGCGCGCTGTCGCCATTGATATCGCCAAAAGCGAGGGCTGTCCCTACAGCCGGAGAATCGTACTGCCATGACGGCGTTGTTTCGAGTTGACCGTCGACATTGAGATAAATCCGCAGATGGCCATTCGAAAAATGCACTGTGGCCAGATCCTCATCGCCGTCGCCATCGACATCCGCCCAGGCCAAATCCTGACAGCCATGGAATGTATTAACAGATTCCCAGATAGGCGAGCTGGTCAAAACACCTTCATTATTGCCATAAAGCTGAGTCGGCATACTACTGGCGCCAATTGCCAGTTCGGGGTAATTATCACCATTTATATCGGCCCAGCCGACGCCCTTTTGCGAATCATCGTTGTCAGCTTGCCAAACAGCGGTTTGGCCGAGACTGCCCGCGTTATTGCGGTAAACACAGGAGTACCAGTTTACCCATTTGGCTACGCCCAAATCGTACCAGCCATCATTGTTAAAATCACCCCAGGCTACACTTCCCGAAAGCGCCTCATCCGCGGAACTCCAGGCGGGTGCGGCCGGGATTACACCATCATTGTTTATGAACAGGTAAACCGGGCGGTCGTAATCGGGGGAAACACCCTGATTAGCCGTGGCTATATCTATGTCGCCGTCATTGTCGAAATCGAATGCCGCCGCGTCCGTAGTCCAACAATTATCATTGGAATGCCAGCCGGCATGCGTATCGATACTTCCGCTCTCGCTGTAATAAATGGTCGATGGACTTAAGCCAAAATCGCCGTTGGCCGAGAAAATATCCGGGAAGCCATCGTTGTTTAAATCGGCTATTTGAATGTCAGTAGTCGATGATGAATCACCAGACCACCAGCCTGGGGATGATTGCAGATGGCCGCCCTCGTTAAACAGAATAAAATTGCGCCAATCGGGATAAGGCGGATAGCTTTGGGATTGATAACACCCGACCGCCACATCGATATTGCCATCGCCGTCAAGATCGCCGGCCGCCAGGCCGCCGACCTGCATTCTAAGATTGCAGGACCAATCCGGGGTAAGGTTATAAGGCACGATATCGGTCGTAATCATCGATATGGATGTCTGATCGTTTTCATCGACTATAACGGTTTGATAACCGTCCTCGCTTACTTCGATATAGCGATCATCGGCGCTAACATTTAAAGTAAATGAAAGCAAACATAAAAATATTAATAAATTTCTCATTGTTCCTCCAAGTTAAAGGCTATTGTGTATCTTATTAAAAGTTAATAAATAATGTATTTTTGTCAATTGAAATAATGGCCGATACTTTCTTGCGTTTTATTAATTGGTTCTTCAGAAATTAGATGTTTAAAAACTGAACCGGAGAGACTGGGATTCTATTCGATCGATTTTAGCTATTCTTTTATTTTTCAATAGATTACAGCTAATTCAATGATTTTCAAAGAGTTGGTTGATTCAAGTTCTGTTAAGTTCCGTCGAGTTGCATCAAGTTCCGTGGAGTTGGTTGTTAGAAAATTGTTAGAAAATTTTTCACAAACATAGAAATTAATTTTAAATAATAAAACAAGAATTACACGCAACGTTGCGTTAAATATAAATTTTATAAACTCGCTACTGCCTGACATTCAATCGCAAAGGTTCATAATCTACCGGAACTTCATCGCCGTGGGTGTTCCAGAAAAAGAACTTGAAGTCGCGCTTTTCATCCCTCAGGCTTCCGGTGGTGAAAGTATGGTCACTGGCTTCAGGGGTTCTGACGCGCGTAAGATAGATAGTAGCGATCACGCCCGAACCAGGCAGTAGCGGTGATGAGTTAACCTCAGCATCGGCGGATTCGAGGATAAAGATGAAGACCTTCTCCTGTTCAGGATACTCAGTGTAGAAACACTCATGGAAATGCCCCACCCGCGAACCGGCAAACGACACCGAATCCAATTGTAGGCCAAGCTTACTCAAACCCAAATCAAGCGGTATCTGCATACCGGAGAGAGTGTCTTGATTGATTATATATAGCTCAACCGTAATTGTGTAATTGGTAATGGCGGGGCGTAACTGGAGGGTGTTGTTGGCGGAAGCGCTTAATGGAATTATCACCATTAATAAAGTTATAATTATTAAAATATAATTCTTAAACATCTTTTCCTCCAATTAATATCGCTTATAATAAAATGGATTAACATCATGAATTATTTCTTTTCTTTCAATCAATTCAATAAGACTTTTAGTTATTTTAAATCTCCAGAAATCAAGACTGAAATTGCCCCTTTCAGGATGTGGCCACCAGGTGTATAAACGAACGTCATACCCATCTCCTGATTTGGAAAATTCAA
>CAZFSN010000150.1:0-8234 GCA_964521815.1 uncultured Ignavibacteria bacterium
GGATAAGGCTGGGCATAGAGCGAAGTTATCGATAAAAATAATAAGATTGGTAATTGTAGCAAACTTTTCATGTTAGCCGCCTCATGAGTAATATAATGTACCATCTCAATAAAACAAAGATATATTTGCGGATTTATATAATAAGCCCCAAACTCATTTATCATTCCTCGAGCTACCCCCAAAGCCCAGGGTTCCGTCGGTTCAAGGCGCAGAATTTAAAGCTGACTATTTCTTTAACTTATCGAGATTTCCAAACACCCGCTTAAGATACCCTTCGAATTCATCGATTTCCGAATCTGAAAAGCCGGCGTAAAACAACTTATTCATCTCCCAAGAAACCCGCATATAAGTATGTTGCATAGCCCGGTCTTTATCGGTGCGTCTGATAAGAATCTCCCGGCGGTCATCGGGCGAAGGTTCGCGCTTGATGTGACCAGATTTCTCGAGCCGGTCGAGCATGCTTGTCAGAGTCGATTTACCCAGCGAGGTTCGCCTGGCCAGCTCGGCGATTGGAATATCGTTGTTTCGCCATAATACGAACATGATCCGCCCCTGGGCCGGGTTAATTTCATCGATATTGTTTTCTTTCAGTATCCGCGCGAATATCCGGCCCCCCAACTGATGGATTTTGGCGATTAAAAAGCCGCCCTGTCTCTGGCTTTTCATAGACTTAACTCAGCCCGAATTCGAAACTCGCGCCTTTGTACCAACCTCGAGCCAGTTTTGGTTTAAGGCGAAGTACGGTATAATCGGGATCGGTCGGGCCGGTCGGATAGTATCGTTCCCAGCCTTCCTGCCAGATCTTTTTACCGATTTCGGGATCGGTCACGATCTCGATATCGCCGGAGAGCATCAGGCCATGGGTTTCTTGCGGTTTACAGTAATACACCGAAACAGCGGGATTGGCCTTGATCTGGTTGGTTTTCACTGCGGATGTGTTAGTTCCGAAAAATACCACGAATTCGTCATCATGCCCATCAATATATTTAGCCTGGGCCGGATATTGCTCCCGGTTCCGCAAGTTAAACATCGACCGCGTATAAGGATAGCCATCGGAGTTGATTGTTGTCAGATAGCAGTTTTCGGCTTCGGCCATAAGTTTTATCTGCGCCTGTTTGATTTCTATGTCGTTCATTGTTTTTCTCCTTTCTTTTTTAAGATAATTCTATATAGTAATATACTATATAGTACTAATAAAGCAAAAAAAAGTTCCATTTATTTTTAGAATTTTTTATTCTGGTTCCTAAACTCCAGTTTGGGAACCAAAGGTATTTTAAAAACTCTGTTTTGCCTCTTTCACATACTGCCTGCTCCACGCAGTCAGCGAAACGGAGTTTCGCGCGTACCTGTATTCCCAAACGGAGTTTGGGAATCAGTAGGAAAGTTGCAATTATTTAAAGATTTTTTAGATGGTCATTAAGAATTTTGTATTATGCCGTTTCGCGACACACCGGCCAAAGCGATTTTATAGGCATAATCGGTCGCCGGCCACTGTAATTCGATACCTATCTGCTTGACTGTGGCGTCGATATCCACGCCGTTGCCCTCCGGGCAGGTCAGGATTAGATAATCGGGATAATCTTGCAGGAAATAATCGCATTTAAGTTTCAATTGTTTGCGGGCGGTGCCCTGCCAATAAAGGCAACAACGGATTTTCCGGTCGGACCAATCCGGATGGCGGGCCCGCATCTTTTCGACATGGCTTTTAAGATCGAATTTGTAATAGATGCAGTAAATAGGTTTACTCGTATCGATGATCTTATCAAACATCGGCGCTTTTGGCGGGCAGATCGCTCGCTTGCCCAAATTGGGACAGCCCCGCGGATGGCCGGGATAAGGCAATCGGCAGTATGATCGCACGCGCCTTTCGATAACAGGCGTTACTATAACCGGCCCGAGCCCGGTAATGTGTATTTCGGATTTTGCCATATCACTTATTATTATAGATAGTCCATTTATCTTCCTCAAGCTTAAAATCATTGCGTGAACGACATCAGCCTATGGCGCATTAACATTTTGGTCAATGTTATAAAATATATATCAATTATGAGCGATAATTATAAATCGCAATATTTAAGCCGATATCTATTCTATAATTATAGTTTATTTTTCTAATTTTTGAAGGGTATCTGTGACTATAAAAAATAATCAAATTTCACCACCCGACCAGGTTATCTATGAGGAGTTGGGTTGGATTTTAAAGGCCAGGTTTATCGCGGGCTTAGCCACGTTTCTATCGTTTGGTTTCGTCAGGCTAATCGGCTTGTTCGAATATCCGTTCTGGCTGTTTGCTATCGCGCCCTTATTTGAAATGTTCATAAATCAACCTTATGGTTTTATTATCAAGACAATGAAAAAGCCAGAAAACTTGGGCTTTATTAATCAAATCATCGATGTTTTAGTAATTACATATGGTATCTATTTTGTGGGCGGTATGGATATGTTTGTCGGCCTGTTATCATACCCGCTGGTTATAATTAACGCCAGCATATTATATAATCCGCGGAGAAGCTATATTATCGCGAACCAGGCATGGCTATGCTACGCGGTGATGGTATATTTGGAGTACAATAACATTATCCCCCATATACCGGCGTTTGATATAAATATTAGCGGCGGCTATAGGCTTCTGTATACATTGTTAGTTTGGCCAAGCTATAATTTAATCGCTTTTCACACATCGCTTTTATCATCGGCTTTGCATAAGAAAAAAGAAGACCTTCACGCGGCGAACCTGCGGCTTCAGCAAGAAAACAATGGCCGCTTGCAGACAGAAAAAGCTCTCATTGAGAGCAAAGAAAAATACAAATCGATTTTCGAATCTTTCATAGATTTATATTACCAGACCGACATAAGCGGTAAAGTCACCAATATTTCGCCATCCTGCTATCGCCTATCGGGATTCACTCCCGAGGAAATTATAGGCAAAGAGGTGTCGCTATTTTATCCTCAGCTGGAACAAAGACAATCGCTTCTTAAACAGCTTTTACAGAATGGGGTCGTTAACGATTTCGAGATAACATTGAGGGTCAAGGATGGCCGCTCAATACCGGTGTCGGTTAACAGCCGGGTCATTTATAACAATGAGAACCAGCCAATCAGGATTGAAGGCACTATCCGCGATATTGCCGCCCGTAAACAGGTCGAGGACAAGCTTCGGGAATTATCGGCCCGCAACGAGGCTATTCTGGATGCCATACCTGATATAATTATGGAAGTCGATAATGACAAAATTTATACCTGGGCTAACCCGGCGGGTTTTGAGTTTTTCGGGCCGGATGTTATCGGCCAACCGGCTGAAAAGTATTTCGAAGGTGAACAAGACACTTATGATATTGTCAAACCGCTTTTCAACGGCAATCATGATATAATTTATGTCGAAAGCTGGCAACGCCGTAAGGACGGTCAAAAGCGTCTTTTAGCCTGGTGGTGTCGAGTTCTGAAAGATTCCGCCAATCAGGTAATCGGGGCTTTATCCTCGGCCCGCGATATTACAGAGATCAGGCTTTCCGAAAAACGCTTTCTGCAATCAGAGCAAAAATATCATTCCTTTATCGAATCCATGCGTGACGGCGTGGGTTACGTTGACCCGGAGGAGAATATCTTATTCGCTAATATGGCTATGTGCGATATTCTGGGATATTCTCAAGGTGAATTATTGGGTATGAATTTACGCCAAATTGTAGCCGAAAGTGATATCGATATAATCCTGGCAGGAGCCAGGAGAGGGCTGTCAAAGGAGCATGATAAATACGTAATAACAGTCATACGCAAAGATGGCCAACCGCGTCAGATAAGTATTTCGGTGACTCCGTTGCTTGATGATAATGGCCGGGCTGTCGGTTCAGTAGGTATTTTTACTGATATTTCGGAAATCATCAAGGCGGAAGAAGAGAAAAAGCTTCTCAAGGACAAGTTAATTCGAGCCCAAAGGATGGAATCATTGGGCGTTTTGGCCGGGGGAGTCGCTCATGATCTTAATAATATACTTGGTCCATTAGTGGCTTACCCGGAAATTATAAGAACGACTATTCCGCCGGATAGTCCTATCCGCGAACATTTACAGAAAATCGAGGGATCGGCTCAGCGGGCGGCCGGCGTTGTCCAGGATTTGCTAACTATGGCTCGCCGGGGCCGCTATGAAATGCTGCCGATGAATCTCAACACCGCCATTGAAGATTACCTTTACTCACCGGATTTCGCTAATATCAAAAAGAAATTCCCCGATGTTAAACTGGAAATCCAGCTTGATAAATTAATCTCCCCGATTCATGGTTCTCAGACACATATATCAAAAGTCGTAATGAATTTGGTTATTAACGCTCTGGAGGCCATGCCCCATGGGGGGGTGTTGGCAGTCAAAACAAAGGAACGTTATATCGAGAAATTGGCCGGCGGTTTTGATAATATCGAAACCGGGGAATATGTAATAATGTCGATCAGCGATACCGGGTTAGGGATCGAGGAAAAAGATATGAAGCGTCTGTTCGAACCGTTCTACACGAAAAAGGAGATGGGGCGAAGCGGCAGCGGCCTGGGTCTGGCGATAGTTTACGGAGTGCTGAAAGATCATAACGGTTATGTGGATGTTATCAGCAAAGTCAATCAGGGCAGTCATTTTCTGGTTTACTTGCCGGTTTTAAAAGTCTCCAATATCGCAACCCAAAAAATCGTAGTTGATATCAGGGGCAACGAAAAAATATTGGTAGTCGATGACCTCGAGGAACAGCGTGAATTGGCCGCGACCATGCTGTCAAGCCTGGGGTACAAGGTCGAATTAGCTCCCGAAGGCAAATCCGCGATTGAATATCTGCAAAATAATAATGTCGACCTGGTGATACTTGACATGATCATGGAAAACGATTTCGACGGGCTGGATACATATCGCGAAATAGTCAAACTTCACCCCGGCCAGAAAGCCATCATAGCCAGCGGTTTTTCGCAAACCGACCGGGTCAAAGAAGCTGAAAAATTGGGGGTTAACATGTACATCAGAAAACCCTACACCATGCAGAAACTCGGCAAGGCCATAAGAGAGGTACTGGCGGGCCGGTGAAAAATATAAATTTCAAATTGTGGTTGGTGTGCCGTTCGACATATTCGCTCTAATCGCGAAAAAAGTAAGCAGATGGGTAAATCCCACGGTTTTAAACTGAACGCCAGATGACACAAATAAATTATTGACAATTCGAAATACCACTTGTATTCTTTGAAAATCTGAAAACAAATTTCGTTTCTAAAACCCTTTACGGCAAATTGCGGATTTTGTTATGCGTAAAAGACCAAATTTATCATTAAGGAGGAAAAGTTATGGCTAACAAATTTTTTAATTTCATCGATCCCTTTTTATCGATTATCGATAATGGGAAATTATTCCGCAAACCGTTTAGTTGGCTTTATGCAGTAATAGCCGTAATAAATTTATTGTTGCCTTTTTACATTCTTTACCTGGCTATCGCTAATAAAGTTTTCGGTGCGCCGGCTAAAATAGTATTTGTGTTCATATTGGTATGGTTAACGGTTTTATTGGCCAGTTGGATAGGCTTTCAAATTTGGTGGAATAGAAAAGATAAAATAAATGCTTCTTCTTCGCTTGGGGACGATTTTATAGCAACTCCGGTATTTTCTCATTTTGTTCAGACATTTGGCGAGTGGCTGGGAACCTGGATCGGATTAGTGGGATTTGTTTTCGCTTTATTAGTAACTATAATACTCGGAAGCGAAGGATATTATTTAAGTAGACAGTTAGGGCTTGGTTTTCTGGGTCTTAGTGCCATATCGATTATACTTATGCCGTTGTATGGCTTTCTTATAATAATAATATCAAGATTTTTGGCTGAACAATTCAGAGCATTGGTATCGATAGCTAACAACACGAAGAAACAGATTTAAAAAATCGGCGTACTCGGCTTTTTCAATTTATTTCAGCACGCGGATTAACTCAACCGTATTCCATGCCCCTTGGGTATCTTTAGGTTGTGTAAAAAGCTATACGGATTGCACGGACGTGCCTTGACAGCCGCGTCGTCCGCCACGGCGGACTCGTAATGACAGGTCTATAGGGTTTTTCAACAAGCCCGGAGTTTGGGAACAAGAATGGTCATGTATCCTTTAGAATAACCGCTTGTACTTATTTTCACAATTTTACTTGACTATTGGCGTATTAATTATAAATTTGCAAGATGTTTTAACGGCAAAGAATGTGAAAAAAATAACGAGTTGTGTAGTGGGTTTTCAAACGGAGGAGTTTAAATGAACTACGGTCTTTACGCCGCCTTGCTTGGGGTAGTCGGGCTGATTTTCGCCCTGATCCTATATTTCCTGATCAAGCGGCAATCTCCCGGATCGAAACAGATGGCCGAATTGGCCGAAACCATCCATCGGGGCGCGATGGTGTTTCTGAAGAAGGAATATTCAATCCTTGTCCCTTTCATTGTCGTGGTTTTTGCGCTGTTGGCCTGGAAAATCTCGATCAATTCCGCAATCGCTTATGTAGCAGGCGCTTGCTGTTCGATGCTGGCCGGTTTTCTGGGTATGAACGCGGCTACCAAGGCCAATGTCCGTACCACCGAGGCTGCCCGTTCCAAGGGGCAGGCATCGGCATTGCAAATCGCTTTCTCCGGTGGGTCGGTCATGGGGATGTCGGTCGCGGCCCTCGGTTTATTGGGTCTGGGTATCTTTTTCTATATCTATTTCGATCCCAATAACCTCGGCGCTCTGCAGGTGTTAACCGGTTTCTCGATGGGCGCGTCATCGATAGCCCTGTTTGCCCGTGTCGGCGGCGGTATCTACACCAAATCGGCCGATGTCGGCGCTGACCTGGTTGGCAAGGTCGAAGCCGGTATTCCCGAGGATGATCCGAGAAACCCCGCGGTTATTGCCGATAACGTGGGCGATAATGTCGGCGATGTCGCCGGTATGGGCGCCGATCTGTTCGAATCATATGTCGGTTCGATTGTAGCCTCGATTGTGTTAGGCGCGTCTATGGTGATGGCCGGTTCAGGCACAATGGGCTATATCTACCTGCCGTTGATGATTGTCACGGTCGGTATCGTAGCTTCGATGATTGGTGTGGCGTCGGTGAAGATATTCTCTTCGATGAACCCGGCGGCTACTCTTAGAATCGTAACTTATGTCGGCGCGATCCTGATGTGGATTGCTACTTATATTTTAGTCGGCAAACTCAATGTTGAAATGGGCGTGTTCTGGGCAGTGTTCTGCGGTTCGATCGCCGGTATCGCTCTTGGTTTGTTAACCGAATATTATACTTCAGCCAAACCGATTAGAGATATCGCCGAAGCCTCCGAAACCGGCCCGGCTACCAATATTATCACCGGTCTGGCTGTCGGCATGGAATCGGTTGCCTTGCCGGTGATTGTGATCTGTATCGCGATCTTTATCGGCTATAAAGAGGCCGGCCTGTACGGGATCGGTATCTCCGCGGTTGGTATGCTGGCCACTATCGGCGTCACCATGTCGGTTGATGCCTATGGTCCGGTTGCCGATAACGCCGGCGGAATTTCCGAGATGTCCGGCCTGGGTCCTGAAGTCCGCAAAATCACCGATAAGCTCGATTCGCTGGGCAATACCACTGCCGCTATCGGCAAAGGTTTCGCTATAGGTTCGGCGGCTCTCACCGCGCTGGCTTTGTTCTCAGCTTATACTACCGCTGTCGGTCTCGATGAGATCAATCTGGTCAGTTCCAACGTGGTGATCGGTCTTTTCCTGGGCGGGTTATTGCCATTCTTGATTGCCGCTTTAACCATGACCGCTGTCGGCAAAGCGGCGTTCGCGATGGTTAATGAAGTACGCCGTCAGTTTAAAGAGATCAAAGGCCTCATGGAAGGCACGGCCAAGCCGGATTCCGAACGCTGTGTAGCAATTGCCGCCACCTCGGCTATCAAGCAGATGATTGTTCCTGGTTTGCTGGCCGTAGCCGCTCCGATTCTGGTTGGTTATATCTTGGGCAAGGAAGCTCTCGGCGGCCTTCTGGCCGGTTCAACATTAAGCGGCGTGATGTTGGCCTTGATGATGGCTAACGCCGGCGGCGCCTGGGATAACGCCAAGAAATATATCGAGGGCGGGGCGCATGGCGGTAAAGGCACTGCGGCTCATAAAGCGGCCGTAGTCGGCGATACTGTCGGCGATCCGTTCAAAGATACTTCCGGCCCCTCGATGAATATCCTGATCAAGCTGATGGCGATCGTATCGCTGGTGCTGGCGCCGTTGTTTGT
>CAZFSN010000151.1:0-8148 GCA_964521815.1 uncultured Ignavibacteria bacterium
GAATAGATTCGATATGCTTAAACGATGTCAACGAAATCTCGGCATCGATACGCGATTTAAGGTAGTCGCTGACCCGGTCGCATTCCTCTACGAGCTTAGTCCCGGTAAGGTTTTCCAGCGAGGCTTCATATGTTTTAAGATCTGGAATCTCTGAGGTACGCGGGAGGTCAAAATTAGCCTCGACACCGCCTGTCAAAGAATCGATGGCATTTTGCAGGAATTCCTCGCGATTAATCAAATTCCGGGTATAAGCAAACCCCTGTTTGCCGTCTTTGATTACCCGTAGGCTAAGCCCTGACTGGAAGGCGCTGTTGATATCATGAAGTTTGGCATTTTCAAACGAAACCGGGTTGTATGTATAATCGGTCGAATATATCTCGGCCTGGTCGCAGGCTTTTCTGGCCATTTCTAAAAGCTTTTCCATCATACACCTCCTACCACAAGGTTATTGACAAGAATATGCGGCCCGCCATTGCACGAACGGATATTAGTCTGGCCTTTACCGCAACCGCCAATCTTGCTCAATTCGAAATCACTGCCGATGCCGGTTATATCTTTCAAAGTCTTGTATAAATTACCGGAAATATTTACGTCTCTCACCATCTCGGCCAATTTGCCGTTTTTCACGATATAGCCGTAATGCGCCCCGAAGGTGAAATTCTCGCCGGAGGTCTGGCCGCCCTTGGCATCGAGTATATACAGGCCATCACCCATCTTTTGCAGAAGCTCATCGAAACCAAGTTGGCCCGGCTCGATAAAGATCGTGCCCATCCTGACAATCGGCGCGTAGCGGAAATCCTCGGCAACGCAATGCCCCGATATCGGTTCGCCGAATTCAGCCGCCGTTCGACGTGAATGCAGTCTGCCGGACAGTACGCCGTTTTTCATTAACACAGTCGGCCTGACTTCAATGCCTTCATCATCGTACTTGTAAAATCCCAACTGGTCGGGTAAGGTCGCGTTATCTGTGATAGTAAGCACTTCATTACCCAATTTGTTGCCGAGCTTCATCTTCTCCCGCATAGCCGGCAGGTTTTCGACAATGTCCGCCTCGGAGAAATGCCCGAACGCCTCATGAGCGAATACTCCGGCCAGGCTCGGATTGAGCACGCAGGCGTAATCGCCGCCCTTGACCGGTTTGGCTTTCAGTAAATCAAGGGCGATACTAGTACGTTTTTCCAGATGGTCTTCCTGATCGCGCACGGATGAAAATCCCTGGCTGCCGCCGGCGCTGATTCGCACGTTTTGTGTCAAGTTCCCGTCTTTGGCTATAATTTCGCCGAACAAGCCGGTAGTTACCAGGTCTTCTCTAATCTCGGAGCCTTCGGTGCTGAGGAAATGTTTTTCCCTGATAACCTCTCTATAGTTGGTCGAGGTGGTGACTATTCTTTCATGGCTTAATGGAATATCATTGTAGCGTCGCACCAAATCCAGCTTCTCCGCCATCGAGATTTGCCGAGGGTCCTCTTTTAGTGTTGGCATAAACGTGTCTTTTACGGGTTTTACATCGGCTAATTTAACCGGCTTATCGATATTTTTGGCGATCAGAGCGGCATTTTCAACAGCGGTTTGCACGGCCGTCGCGGCATCGCTTTCTTTGGTAAAGACCACCGATGATAACCCGCCATCTTTTAATATCCGGACAACATAACCATCGGTGGTATTTGATCCCACCTGGGTCAGCTCCTTGCCGTTAAATGTGATGACCGTGGCTTTTTTTACCTCGTAACGAATATCACCATAATCGACATCCGCCCGGCCCAAAATCTCGCGAAGTTTATCGAACATCTTACCTCCAATATTGCTATCAGAATCAAATCTATCCAAGTAACATGATGTACGTGTACCCGGCATTTTAGATTCGATAATTATATAAATTCAGAAGGCTATGGGCAATATATTTTAGCTGTTTAGTATATTTAACATAATCAAAAAAGGGAGCAAATAAGCTCCCTTTAATAAGCTATCATAGCCAAATCATCTTAAAAGCAGCATCCTGCCCGTTTCGGTCCGATCGGCTATCGTGAGCCTGTAGAAGTAAATCCCGGATGGGTAATTATCCGCTTGCCATACTACGGAATGTCGCCCCGATGGTTGGCAGCTATTGAAAAGCGTGTTAATCCTCTTGCCAAGAATATCATAAATTTCGAGCCGAACTCGCGCCGGCTCGGAAAGGTTATATTGAATCGCGGTAGATGAATTGAAAGGATTGGGATAGTTGCCCGTCACGTGATATTCAGCGGGTTTTATATTTTCCTGATTTTCAGGCACGCCGGTCGGCTCAACCGCGATTTTCAATAGCCAGCAATCGGAAAAAGTGCTGTCCGAATATCCGGTAAATCCGGCAATCAAATAGCGATTCTCTTCAGCTGGGATTATGACATAGCCGCCATCATTATTGGCATCGCCATAGGTCATCGACCAGACTGAATCTCCTTGCGAATCGACTTTCAACAGATAAAGATCACTGCCGCCGGCGCCATAGGAGCAGGTTGATCCGACCATTAAATATCCCTGGTCCGAAGTTTGGATTACGCAAAATCCGGAATCAGCTTCACTACCGCCATAATAATTTATCCAGATCAACGCGCCTTGGTTATCGAATTTTGCCAAAAAGGCATCGGTGGTTTCTGAATCCAACGGTCTGGCTGTCCCGGCGACAATATAGTTATTATCGGATGTCAATTTCACTGATGAGGCCATGCTTCTATCACCGACCTGAAGCTCATAAGCCCAGATCGAGTCGCCGTCCGCTTGCGTTTTCATGATATATGCACGGGTACGGCCATTGAAACCCGCGTGAACGGCATTGGTGCCGTCGGCTTTAAATGAGCTGCAAAAAGCGGCTCCGAACATACTTCCCGAATAAGTTCGGTTCCACAGCGTGTCGCCGGCCGCGTTGATTTCGACCATGAACGGTTCGGCATACCACGGTCCGGTCACAAATTTATTCCCGGTGACAAGATAATTTCCATCCGGTGAATCTATTATCGATAGAGAATTGACACCGGCGCCCCGGTCATCCCCTTGAGGTCCATAAAGACGCGCCCAGACAGGATTTCCGGTTATATTTATCCTGATTAAATAAATTTTCGAATAAGGGCTATAATGGTTAAATGAGCTGCCGGCGACAATGAAGCTTTCACCGGGACCCTGAATTACGCCGAAAGCCTCATCGATAAGGCCGCCGCCAAAATAGCGGGTCCAGAGTGTATCGCCGTTTTCCGCGATACCGAGAATATAAATATCGGAAATCCCATCACCATAAGATTCGGTGGAACCTGCCATTATTAGCCCATCACTCCTAGTCGAACAGATCGAACGGGCGATTTCGTTGCCCGGGCCGCCATAAGTACGCGACCAGATTATTTCCTGTGCGGCTATATTGCTTACAGCTATAAAACTGACAGCAACAACCAATAGCATTTTACGCATTTTAAAAACTCCTTCTCGGTGATAACAGGTAAAAATATTGCCTACCGAATCGAACAGCGATCAGATACAATTACAATTGAACAGGGGAAATATTCCCTAATTTAATTCGTCTTAATTGGATATACGTAAAAAGATACGCGGCGGTTATAAAAATATATCGATTTCAAAAAAACCATATACAGAAAATATTAATTACCCGCGCCGGCAGGAACCCTTTCCTGCCAGTACGCCTCTGCCGTCAGGAAGGGAGAGGTTGTGCCAAAAGTAAAATATTACTAAATAAATCGATTCACGAAGGAGACGGATTGCACGGACGTGTCTTGACGGCTTCGCCCCGCTAATCGCGGGACTCGCAATGATTCAAAAGGCTGTCATTGCGAGGAGCGAAGCGACGCGGCAATCTGTCTGTCTTCTGGCACAGTCTCGGGATTCCTGACGGCTCTGGGAAATGCAATCTATATAGCCGGCTCAATCAAAGTCCAACTCTATCCCGATCGGGCAATGGTCCGAACCCATTATTTGCTGATAGATATCAGCCCTCTTTATGTTTCTGCGAAGGCTTTCGGAGATGAAAAAATAGTCAATCCGCCAGCCGATATTACGCTCTCTGGCCCGGGTTTTCATATCCCACCAGGTGTAATTTCCGGGTTTATCGTCAAACAGCCTGAACGTATCAATGAAGCCATGGCTGATTAACTTATCTATCCAGGCTCTTTCCTCGGCCAAAAAGCCGGATGTCTTCTCGTTTTCTTTGGGGCGAGCCAGGTCGATCTCCTTATGAGCGGTGTTGATATCCCCGCAGATTATGATATTTTTTCCGGCCTGTTTCAGTTTCAGAGCGTATTCCAGAAACGTATCGTAGAAATCGAGTTTGTATTTCAGTCTTTCCTTAGATGCCTTGCCGTTGGGGAAATAGATATTGAAAAGCACGAAATTATCGTATTCGGCACTAAGCGTCCGGCCCTCGGAATCGAATTTCTCGATACCTAAACCTTTGCTGATTTTATTCGGCTCGGTTTTAGAATAAATCGCGACCCCGCTATAGCCTTTCTTTTCGGCTGAACAAAAATATGCGTGATAGCCCTCGATTTGTTTCAGCTGATCGGGGACTTGATCGGCTTGAGCTTTGGTTTCCTGAATACAGAGTATGTCCGGCTTGTCCTTGAAAAACCAATCGAACGCTCCCTTTTTATGAACGGCTCTGATACCGTTGACATTCCAGGAGAAGAGGGTAAGTGGTTTCATTTGGTCACCAGTATTGAATCAAAATTAATTCGCATTGCTTCCATATTATATAAAATTAAAATAGATAAATCAATATCGAGTTCCGGCAGGTCGTAGCTAAGCGTGACCTGCCGGAATAAACCGATGTAACGGCTATTTCAGTTTCTCTCTCATCTCCGCGATCTGATCCGTGCATATCGGGCCAGGCTTGGTTTGCCTTTCGAATTTCTCAGCCCAGTCCAATATCTTCGCTGCTTCGGCTTTACGCCCTGAATCGATCAGCATTTCGCTATAGTTTATTGCCAGATGTGTAATATTCGTGACGATTCGATCGCTGTAGGCAAGCCGCACCGAGCTTCTATCAGCCTTACTAACAAATGATCCGATGAAATCATCCGGTTTGATACTTTCCAGACTGATACGTATCGCCGATGTGTCACTCGGCGATAATGGCGGTTGCGGATACCACTGCTTATAAGCTCCCATCAACCGAAAATGATTTTCCTTGCCTTTGGCGAAATTATAGTCGCTGACAGTCGTCGCGATGGCAATCGGACGGTCAAGCTCCCCTTGACTGCTTTTATCCAGCCAGCCGCTGATCAACTGATCGGATATCGTTATTATATTGCCGTTTTCGTCTTCATGGGCTTTGAGCTTTTCCAGTTCATCATCTGTCAAAGCCGGCGGCACTTTTTGAATATCGCGAATGTACCGGGCGTACCAGTCGGTGTTCAATAGCGAGCGATTCACGATAACGATATCGGTTCGGAATTTCTCGTTCACCTGAAGCGCCAGCGCCGGATAAGTGTCCATATCGCCATTAGTGATAAGGATAGCGTTTGGCGGCAGATTTTGGAGCACCCATCGATTATAAGCCAGAAGGGCCGGCGTATAAAATCCGGATTCGTAAGTTTTCCGCAGGGCTTCAAGCTCCAGCTTATGGTCGCCTCGATGGATCGCCTCGGGCCAGATCCAGATCCAGGCATTGCCGTCATTGGGGGCGCAGGCGATAGCTTTCATCATGTAGACCCAGGCGCTATCGGCATTGGCCTTGTCCCACTTGCCGTACATAGGAGTTAAAGCGGCTCCTATGACCTCGTAAGCGAAAGCCTGACAGGAATCGATAGACAAGGCCTTGTGAGCGGTTGTAACCGCTTCCTCTTTGCGATTCAGGCGGCGATAGGTCTCGGCCAGCCAGGCGTAGATTTCGGGATTGTCCGGCTGTTGTTTCGATGCCTGCTCGAGATAGGGGAGAGCGTCTTCTAATTGATTCTGCTTATAAAGACGTAGACCCTCTTCAAATTCGGTTCGATTTTCGGAAGAACAGCCTGTAGCGGCGAATATTAATAGCAATAAACTTATTATTAATATGTTACTTCTAAGCATTGCCCAATTGCATTTCATTTTATTCTCCTTTCTGCTTAATTTTCCAACTTTTGATAACATCGTCGAATTTCTCATCGATATGTCTTATAAACCACTCATCGATTATCGATTTTTTGAACCGCCACTCTTTGCCTAGCTTGGCCGCCGGGATTTTTTTCTCCTGCGCCCAGGTATAAATAGTCTGCGGTTTTAATTTCAGATAATTAGCGACCTCTTCCAAAGTCATGATGTCATGCATTAATGCCATAGCTACCGACCTTTATTGAAATCAAATAAAAACATCGAATCAGGTTCAGTATTTTGATAATCGAATTTTTGATTATCTGCTGGCTTTTTATCGCTATCCCCGCCCAATTGTTCGAATGTATAGATTAAGGCCGTATAGAAATTTCCCTCATAATGTCTGAACAGCTTAAACGGTTTGCCCTCATCGCCTAAAAATGGCCTTAAATTCCAGGCCAACTGAATCCCGACGAAAGCCATAATGACCACCCAGAACCTGAACACGACCACACCGGTTCGCGGATAGATATTTTTCTTTTCACAGGATATTTTCAGCGCGTCGATAACCGATTTCATGCCGAATATGCCGGATAATATGAAAATCGAAATATGCAGAAGCTGAAGGAAATAGTAATTACCGCCGGTCAGCAGAAAGAAAATCACGATTGGCGCGAACGACACCATGATCGAGACTGTCAGGACAAACCCGGACAGCACGATTGAAATCATCTGGACAAAACGAAGTTTCGAACCGAGCACATATTGGATTATGAAAAAGGCGGGGAAACAGATTATCAGCGTTAATGAAAACAGGACCGGCACTTTTACGCCCGCGGCCAGAGCCTGCAAGAAGCTATGGAAGCTGCCCATAACGATACCATACAAACAGGCGAAAATATTCAGAAGCAAATATAGAGACAATATCCTTCTTACGGGTTTTTTATCCTCGGTGATTTTTTCGAAATAATTGTCCCGGTTTTGCACGGTCGGCAAAAACTCGAATGAAAGTAGTTCTTTAATATTCATAAAATACCTCCATGACTTGGCCTTTATCATGAATAATTTAAGTAAATGTCTATTGTTTGTCAAGTTATTTTATTGTTTGTTACTGTTTGTTAATATATAGCGATATGGTGATTTCTTGACATTTGCCAAGTAAAAAGTAGAATATGATAATAATTCAAATCCTAAACTTGATAATAAATGGAATTTGAAGCGAAATAATCCGATTAGGCCCTTAATTGAGAGCGAAGAGACCTAATATGGCATGGTGGTTGGGCGCTTTAAAGCATCTCTATCCCGTTAACCAAAATCAGGCCATGCCGTTACGGGCATAGCCTGATTAAGTTCTTTAAGGTTATTTTTAGCTAATATTGCCCTATCTTTTCCCAACTATCGAAACAAACCGGCGGTCATCGGTGAATTTCCTTTTTATGAAAGGATTGACCTCATCAAGTGTGATATGATCGGCCATGTCGATTAAATCGAGAATGAAACGATAATTATAGCCGGTATATTCCCATACAGCCATAGAGCTGACCCGATTGGATTTGCGGTCGATTCTGTAAATCAGATTGTTTTTCATATTGACTATAGCATCGGCAAGCTCATTTTCGGTGATACCGTCGCTGACCAGCTTGCTCCATTCGCGGTTCAGGGATTCCAGGGCTGTCTTAACTTTGGATGTGTCCGTACCGATGGCTGCCCGGAAAATAGCCGCGTATTTATCGGCGGCGTACTGGGTATAGACAGCATAAGCCAGCTTCTCTTTTTGACGTAAAAACCATAGCCGTGAACCGACATTGTTGCCCATAGTTTCATTGATAAGCGTAAGATAGCCGACTTCTTTCGGCTGAAGATAGTTTAGCATTTCACCCATGAATATAAATGATTGATTTCGATCAAAGGGTATGAATCCTGTTTTATCTGTTTGCAAAGCCAGCGTCGGTACAGGAACATCATCCGCTTCCGGTTTGATCGCGCCAAGACGGTCATGAATAATAGCATTGATCTTGTCGCCCGGTAAATCGGTTGCCACGGAGAAAACGATATTCCGGCCGCCGACATATTTGCGATAATGCTCCCTGATCTGGTCGACAG
>CAZFSN010000152.1:0-8127 GCA_964521815.1 uncultured Ignavibacteria bacterium
ATATGGCCCATATCCTCGGCGGTACCGTCGAATTCCATCATAGCGGTTCCGGCGAAAATTAAATCCCCGGCGTGCGGCCCAAAAATGTGAATGCCCAGTATCTCATCGGTTTGGGCATCGGCGATCACCTTGGTGAAACCATCGGTAGCCAGGGTCGCTACCCCCTTGCCGATAGCCCGATAAGGGAAATTCCCGATCTTATAGTTTCTACCGGCTTGTTTAGCTTCTTTTTCGGTCATCCCAATACCGGCGATTTCCGGATCGGTGAACACGGCATAGGGCACGGCTTTCCAGTCGGCGGTATGAGTCGCGCCGGAAATAACCTCGGCGGCCACTATCCCCTCGTGAGAGGCCTTATGCGCCAGAAGCATACCCCCGGCCACATCTCCGATTGCATAGATATTGCCGACATTCGTGCGCATATGCTTGTCGGTTTCGATAAAGCCGCGTTTGTCGGTTTTAATCCCGATTTTATCCAGATTCAGTCCATCGATATTGGGTTTCATGCCGGCTGAAACCAAGACCATATCGAATGTGAAATTCTTTTTCTCTTTGGGTGTCTCGACTTCGACTTCAACCTTATCGCCGGTCACTTGGGAATGAGTGACTTTCGATGATGTCAATATCTCCATACCCTGTTTTTTCAAAGACCTGGCTGAGGCCGACGATATATCCGAATCGAGCATTGGCAATACCGCATCCAAAAGCTCTATAATTGTTACTTTCGCGCCGAGCGTGCTATAGACCGTAGCCATCTCCAGACCGATTGGCCCGGCCCCAACTATGCCCATAGTTTCAGGGATCATCGGCATGTCAATCGCCTGGCGGGCGCTGATAATGTTTTTGCCGTTGGTCCTGATCGTCGGCAATTCAAACGGCGATGAGCCGGTGGCGATAATGAAATTCTCCGCTTCGATTTTCGATTTGCCCTTGCTATCGACTACTTCTATTTCGTTTTTCGATATAAACGAGGCGGTGCCGTTGATAATATCCACGCCGGCTTTATCCAGAAGTATTTTCACACCGCCGGTTAAGCGTTTGACAGTGTCATCTCTATGTTTCTTCAGCTTATCGATATCGATACTGATATTATCCGCGGTCAAACCGAGTCGGTCGGCATGTTCGATCGTGCGCTTAAGTTCGGTTACGTATAATAATGCTTTAGATGGGATACAGCCCCAGTTTAAACAGACCCCGCCTAAATATTCTTTTTCGACGACCGCCGTTTTCATACCCAGTTGAGCCGCCCTGATAGCCGCTACATAACCGCCGGGCCCGGCGCCAATAATTACCAGTTTGTATTTATCAGCCATTACAAATTCCCTTCATCTTGCGTTTATTGAAATAACTCAAAACCTGTCATTGCGAGGAGCCCGAAGGGCGACGAAGCCGTCAAGGCACGTCCGTGCAATCTGTAGGTCGATTTGCAGCATACATCAAGATTGCTTCATCCCGCTACTGCGGGATTCGCAATGACAGTTGTCGAAATTTCTCTTCATTTTTCAGTTGTCAACTCAATTTTCACACATCTATAAGCCAACTATTGGGGTCTTCGATATAAGTTATCATCTTACGTAAAAATTGCACCGCGTAACCGCCATCGACCACCCGATGATCGAAAGACAATCCGAAATTCAATATCGGACGGATAACGATCTGACCATCGCGAACCACCGGTGTTTCCTTAATAGTATGAACCCCCAATATCGCTACCTGCGGATAAGCTATAATCGGCGTTGAGGCGGTCGCGCCATAGACACCGGCATTGGTTATAGTAATAGATCCTCCGGTTATCTCACTCATCTCAAGCGTGTCGGCATTGGCTTTGTCAGCCAGTTCTTTCATGTTTTGGGCAATTTGCAGGATAGATTTTTGTTCGCAATGTTTGACCACCGGCACAATCAGCGAATTTTCGCGGGCAACCGCCATGCCGATATTGAAATATTTTTTAACATGAAGGTCGGTACCCTCGTACGTAGCATTTACCCAGGGGTAATCCTGAGCCGCGTAGATTATGGCCTTGACAATAAACGGCAGAAAAGTAATCCGCACGCCATGCTTCTCTTCGATTTTATTGACATATTTTTTCCGCCAGGTAATCAGTTCGGTCATATCGCATTCATCGAAAGTAGTTACATGGGGAATAGTGAACGCGGCCTTAGTCATATGGTCGGCGATGACTTTGCGCACGCCGGTAATGGGAATTATCTCTTCAGGTTCGGCTTCCGGCCATTTGAAATCGGGCACGACTTTATCGACCCGATGACGCATATCGATATACTTGATTATATCTTCCTTGGTAATCCGGCCATCTTTGCCGGTGCCGGTTAACTGACGCAAATCGATAAAATGTTCGCGGGCCATTCGTCTGACCAGCGGGGACGATTTAACCGCCTTGATGCCGCTTTCAATCGATTCCTCATCGGCGTGAATACCCTCGGCCCGGTGATGCGCCGCGGTCTTGATATATTCATCCGCCGGTGGAGCAACTTCCTGTTCCTGCGGAATATGTTCTTTGCCATCCTCGGGTTTGGTCTGGAATGTCTTGGCCGTAACCGCGTCACCTTCAACATCCATAATAGCGATTTCCTGGCCTATCTCAACTACCGTATCCGGCGCGACAAGATGTTTTTTCATGACACCATTATGACCGGAGGGAATTTCGACATTGATCTTGTCGGTCATTATCTCGACTAAGGCCTCATCGACTTTGACTGAATCGCCCTCGTTTTTCAGCCATTTGACAATCGTACCCTCAACCACGGATTCGCCCAGCGGCGGCACTATAATTTTAAATTCCATAGTACTCTCCCTTAATATTCCAAAACCTTTTTCACGGCTCTACTTATTTTTTCGGCATTAGGTAAAAAGAAATGCTCCATCGGCGGTGCAAACGGTATAGCCGGCACATCCAGGCCGCAAACCCTCGCCACCGGAGCGTCGAGGTAGTCGAAAATCTCCTCAGCTATCGTCGCGGCAACCTCGCCCATCACACCGCCGGTTTTCGGACCCTCCTGCACTAAAACTACCCTTGATGTCTTCTTGACCGATTCGAGGATCGTCTCCCTGTCCCAGGGCGCGATTGTCCGCATATCGACAAGCTCGATAGACATACCATCCTTCTCCAGTTCGTTTACGGCCTCAAGTGACCTGTGATACATAAGACCATAGCTTATTAAAGTCAAATCCGTTCCTTCTTTTCTGATCGCGGCTTTGCCGATTGGTACGGTAAAGTCATCATCCGGCAAATCTTCCTTTATCCAGCGATACAGCCTCTTATGTTCAAAAAATATCACCGGGTCGTCGCCTCGAACAGCTGATTTCAACAGACCTTTAGCGTCATAGGGGGTGGCCGGTAACACCACCTGAAGGCCGGGTTGAGAGAAAAACCACTGCTCGTTTATCTGTGAATGATACAGCCCGCCGCCGACATCACCGCCGCAACATACCCGAACCACCATCGGGCAGGTCCACTGGCCGCCCGTGCGATAACGGACCTTGGCCGCCTGCTGTATGAGCTGGTCCATGGAAGGCGTGATAAAATCGGCGAATTGTATTTCGGCAATCGGCCGCAAGCCAACCATCGCCGCCCCGACACTGCCGCCGGCGATATAGACTTCCGAAATCGGCGAATCGATAACGCGGTCGCGCCCGAAACGATCCAGCAGGCCCTTAGTGGCCTTAAATACCCCACCATAAACACCAACGTCCTCGCCGATTACGAACACTCGTTCGTCACGTGCCATCTCCTCATGCATTGCCTGGTTGATAGCATCGATATAAGTTACTTTTGCCATATTTTCACTTACCTTTTATCTCTAAACTTTTGTTTCGAATTGCTTTGGCTTTTTCGCACTCGGTTTTTTCATCATCTGTTTGGATTAATAGCGGCGGTACTTTGCGGGGTTTGCCATCCGCGCCCAAACGGACAAAAGTCAGGTAAGCCTCGGAGGTGAGTTTGATATCGCCGGTATCCATGTCTTCGCCTTTTACTTCAACCTTCGCTATCAGCGATGTATTCCCCGTATAAACCACCCGGCCTTTAAGATGAGCTAGTTGTCCGACCCTTATCGGATTGAGAAAAGATAGTCTTTCCACCGCCGCGGTCACGCAGACCGAGCCGCAATGCTTATGAGCCGCGGTAGCGGCCGCCAGATCGATCCAGTGCATCACCCGACCGCCCAGCACATTGCCCAGAACGTTAGCATCGTTGGGCAATATCAGTTCGGTCATATCGATTTGAGATTCGGCCGACGCTTTAGGCTTCAGGCTATTAGTATTCATCGCGCCTCACGGGGTATTTATCGGAATAGACATCTAAATAAGCTTCTTCCGGCTCGGCGTATTTCTCATTTTCAGAATTCGTTACCGCGGCGTCGATATCTTGATTAATCTGTTCGATAATCGATTCGCGCTTTGCCGCAGTTAGTAAGCCCAACTCCATCAATAGCTTCTCCGCGCGAAGGACGGGGTCCCGGGCTTTCCAGATATCGATTTCCTCCTGGCTGCGGTAATCGGCCGGGTCGATCTCGGAATGGCCATACCAGCGATAAGTCATGCATTCTATCAATGTTGGCCCCTCGCCCGCGCGAGCCTTATCGATAGCCTCATGAGAGGTTTTATAAACCTCAACCATGTCATTGCCGTCGATAGTGACACCGGGAAACCCGTAGGCCTTGGCCCGGTCGGAGAAAAACGATATCGCCGCCGATAGATTAGCCGGCACCGATTCGGCCCAGAGATTATTCTGGCAGATATAGACTATCGGTAGTTTGTGAATACCGGCGTAATTAAGGGCCTCATGCCAGCCGCCCCGGGCGGTTGAACCCTCCCCGAAAAACGCCAGCACGACATTATCTTTTTTCTGAATTTTAAAACCCATAGCGCAACCGGTGCCGATTATAGTTTGGCTGGCCAATGTCGAGGATGGCGAAATGACACCTTTGGCGCGCCAGCCGTAATGGCAGGGATGCGTTTTGCCTTTATCGGGGGAATTTTTCCGCGCGTAAACCTGCGCTACGATAGCCTCCAGCGGCACGCCTTTGGCTACGCTGGCGCCGATTTCCCGATGCGACGGCGCGATTATGTCCTCATCCCGCAAGCCATACGATGGGCAAACTGTTGTGGCCTCCTGGCCCACCGCCGAAAAGTACGTGCCGGCGTAGCGCCCTTGACGGAATAACTTGCGCAATTTTTCATCCAAAAGGCGCGTTATCTGCAGATTGGTATATAGTCCTATCAGAATATCATCGGGAAGGCCAATTTTCATCTCCGGTTGTTTATTAACAGTTTTCTTTGCCGGCATTTATCCTCCAGAATAATAATTATCTTTTCAAATTTATTGAATCTGGCGCTATCTCATTAATTACAAATGACTTTTCGGTCAAATTGCGATTTAAATAACTGTTTGCGTAATTATCAGATCAATTCGCCATCAAACTAATTTAGTAAAATAGCCCTTTCCAAGTCAAACTAATTCACTTTACAGGACTTCAATAGAATTTAGAATCTATTAACCTTTCTAATTATTATCGGGTTTCCAGAACATTTTAAAATGTTAATGAAAACCAGTACTTTTTCGCGAAAAACTACATAACGAACATTAGTAAGAACAATAAGTTGACCTTAACACAGGCCAGGATATTATGATTAGCTTAGGCTTAATTAAGTCATGATATTCAGCTGATAACAGAAAAAGGGAAACCGCGGTGGTTTCCCTTTAAATGGCAATTTATCTAAAAACAGAAGCGTCGTCATTTAATATATGTAATTTTAGTTTTTACCGCGGTAATCTCCTCTGGGTGTTCTGGCCTTTGGCGGACGGGCCTCGTCGATTTTCAAGTTGCGACCTTCGTATTCGGATCCATTTAAAGCCTCTCTGGCGTTCATGGCTTGTTCGCTGGTTGCCATTTCGACAAATCCGAATCCCTTGCCTTCGATTACATTGACACTTTTAACCTCGCCATAATTGCCGAAAAGCTCCGCCAACATCTCGTTGGTAATCGAGTATTTGAGATTACCTACGTAAAGCTTGCTACCTTGCATCTTTTCCTCTTGGTTTTCCTTTTCACTGTTTAATAATGTCCCTATAATTATAAAAGCAAGACAACTTTTCCAGCCTAAATATCAAAAACACTATTAAACACATTGATTCTTGTTAATGCCCAATTATAAAGTTTTTGGTGAGTGATTTTCCTCCTGCGTTCGAAATTGCCATTCATATTACTTGCGTAATGATTTTTTTGCTTTATCCCTTAACAAGGTAAAAAATAAATATGGCTTTCTGTATTGTCAAGTGAAAAATGCCGGCAGAAATCCCGAAAAATGGGACGGAAAAGCACGCTTTCGCCAGTCGCTTAATTCTGAAAATACAGCTCATGATTTATTACAGTTGAATATTTATATCGATTGTGATAAAATAAAATATGTACATTATTCGGCAAGGAGGTCTATTATGGCGAAAGCCGGCGGAAAGCAAATTGAAAACATGGTTGAAAAACTGGCCGGGCTGAAAACAGCGTTCGATAATCAGTCATTCAAGAGCAAATTACAGATTATAAATAAATTGCGAACAAGCGAAATACATGATGTCGGTTCCCTGGAAAGTTATCATGATATTCTCTGCTTTCTCAGAGCTTATCCGGATAACGGCTTAATATTAAAGCTGATCGAAAGCGAATTACAAAATTTTGGCCGACGGATCGAAATATATAAACAGGTCAATCGTGACCGAAGCGCTAAATGGTTGGCCGACACCGGGATAATCAACACCTCCGTGAGCAATCAATTCAGCCTGGAACTGACCAGATCGATTTCCGAATGGTATCCCGGGTTGGTTGAAATCGACTGGAAGCAATATGATAAATCCGATGCCGATAAAATCTCGGCTTTTCTACCGTTAATAGTAGCCTGGCAGGAAAACGATACGCTCGATAACGATATGGAAATCTCCACCGCCGATTGGCTGAAACAGGCCAGAAGCAAAAATGATAAAACAGATTTGAGCATACTCTTAAAAATGCTGAAGACCTCCGGCTTTGCCGCTTGCTTACAAAGATTTTTATTCGAGAATGCCGAGATTCCGGCCAAATGGACATTAACCGATTGTCCGGCCTCGCGCACCCTTAAACGAATTCCCTGCCGAAAATTGTTCTATCAAAAAATGCCGATTATCGGGCGCACGAAGGATCTCAGGCAAACCATGAAAGCCAAATCCAGCCCATTAATTACATTAAACCTAAGCCAGGGGAAACAATATGCTCGTCATATCAAGGAAGTGTTGGGCGTTCGTTGCCGTGAACTTTATCCGCTCATTCATGCCGAACCAGGGGAGGTTTATCTATATGAACCGGGGCGAGGCGTTCAAATCACGGTTTTGGGTAATATCATGGATATCCGCTTGCCGCTTGAATCTAATTTCGGGGCGATGTTGATAAGAAACGGTATGCCGGTTGGCTATGGTATCGGCTGTATGCTTTTCGATAGAGTTGAAATAGCTATTAATATTTTCCCTGCCTACCGGACCGGTGAATCATCGTTTATTATCGAACAGTTTTTCCGCCTGTTCCACCATCATTTTGGCGCAAATGTGCTGCTGGTGAGAAGCTATCAAGTAGGCGATGACAACGATGAGGCTTTGGAATCGGGTTCATTCTGGTTTTACTACAAGCTTGGTTTTCGACCGGTCAATAAAAAGATCAGGGCGATGGCAAAAAAAGAATATGCCAAAATCAAAGCCGACCGCTCCTATCGCTGTCCTATCAGCAAGCTTAAGCGCCTGTCGAGAAGCGATATATTCTTCCATATCGATCCGGCCCAAATGGAAAGCTTCAACGAACTGCCGCTAAAAGACCTCGGCTATCGGGTGACTAAATATATCGCGACTAACTTTGATGGGGACCGTCGACTTGCCGCCGAAATATCGGTTAAGAAAATCGCCGGAATCCTGTCAATCAAAGATTGGAAAGGCTGGCGAGCCGATGAGCTGACAGCATTGAAACGGCTGGCCCCGCTTATCGCCTGTATCCCTGATCTGAAAAGCTGGTCTGTCAAGGAAAAAACCGATCTGGCCCGGATAATCCGTGCTAAAGGGGCAGTCAAGGAACGCGAGTTCGTGCTTCGATGCAA
>CAZFSN010000153.1:0-8096 GCA_964521815.1 uncultured Ignavibacteria bacterium
GGTCAGGGTGTCAGCACTTTTTTATATTCCATCATCGCCTTGACGGTATCCTTCATGTTCGTGGCGCTACCCACAAAAAGCATCTCTTTCCGGTGATAATAATCGAGGCAGGTGCCGCAGGACAGTATTTCCGATCCGGCCTCAACGAACCTGTTCATTTGACTTTCGACCGGCGATCCTGAAGTCGTAAGAAAAATCCCGGAATTAATACAGATGATTTTCGCGGGAATGTTGTTTGTTTCCAATAGCATATTTAAAAACAAATTCATAAGTTTCAAGCCCAGATCTGGTTCACCCTCGCCCAAGCCCGATGACTTCAAAATCAGCAACAAATCTTTATTTACGCTCATTTCCTTTTTCTCCTGTCAATCTTTCAAAAAGCACGATTCACTTAAATGAATAAACGAATTATAGAAATAATTCCGCGAGTATAAGTTGAAGCTTTATCGCCTCACGGACAATAGCAGTAGCTTATCGTCAGGTATATGGCGGGTTCGTTTGAGAAAATATAAATGTTTCAGAGGCTCTGAAATTAATGAAAAATCTCGATTGCAAGGGCTCAAACATGGTTAATAATAATTGTTTTTAAAATAATTGCAAGTCATTTCGATAAGACATATTTCGTTAACCAGATTACTGAAATTCTTTGTTGACTATTTTATAGCAGATAAATTATAAATTTAAAAATTGCATAGCCTGGAATCCAAACCTGAATAATGATTTTGGGCCTAAATCCGACAATAGTTTTGAAGGAGGTTACATGAAACGTTTTCTAATTCTTTATTTAATCGTTTGCTGGGGGACAATTCTGTGCGCTCAAGCTCCGGATACGGTCTGGACCAGAACATATGGCGATAGGCCGGGCTGGGATGGCTATGATCAGCTTTATGGCGCTACGCCTACATATGACGGCGGTTTCGCCATGAACGGTTACTCCACCACATATGGCGACACTATCAAAGGCGATCAGTGGGTCGTGAAAATCAATTCCGATGGCGATACTCTGTGGACCGCGACCTTCGGCAATTTTGACCGCCGCGATTATGGCCGTGACATAATCGAAACCTACGACAAATGCCTGGTAATCCTGGGACATGGCCGCTTAGCCAACACCACCGAGGATTACCGAATTCGTCTGTTTAAGGCCGATTCATTGGGCAATGAGCTGTGGGATAAAAACTTTGTGGGCGTTAACAGTTTAAACACTGAAAAAATAATCGAAACATCCGATAGCGGGCTGGCCATTACCGGCTGGACCGATGACAAGGATGTATTTCTGTTTCGGGCCGATTCCTTAGGTGATTCTGTCTGGGCTAAAACGTATGGCGGTGGCGGCGATGACATAGGTTATGATCTATGTCAAACCGCGGATGGCGGATTCATGATTGCCGGGACAACCGAATCCTATGGAGCCGGATCATATGATGTTTACATCATCAAAACCGATAACAACGGCGACACACTCTGGACACGTACTTTTGGTGATGCTGATTATGAAGAAGGTCGAGCCGTGGAAAAAACCCATGATGGCAATTACCTGATAGCCGGCAGTGGTGTTAATGTCAACAGCGATGTCTATTTGATTAAAATTCAAGATGACGGCGACACGCTCTGGACAAAATTTACGGGGCAAGCCGCCGGCAATGATCGGGCGCTGGGGATGTCCGCTACTAACGACAATGGCTTTTTGATTGCCGGGCAAAACTACAATACGGTGAATTATCACAATGACATGTATATTCTTAAAATAGATGCCAACGGTGATTCGGTCTGGAGCTATAGCCATATTACTAATACCCACGATGATGGGGTAATTGCATATCAGGCCGCTGATGGTAAAACCTATTTATTCGGCACCCGAGCGCCGTCAAGTTCCGGTGATTACCGGGATTACTGGGTAATTAAATTCAACACAGAGCCTAATGATATAGACGATCCATATGATGCGCGGCCCTATAGCTTTTCGTTGGCACAAAATTATCCAAATCCTTTTAATGCCCAAACAGTAATCGGTTACACCTTGCTTGATGAGGCTTATGTTACGATCGATGTTTATGACTTGTTGGGCAGGAAGATAACATCGCTGGTAGACATTGAACAATCGGCCGGACATTATCAAGTTACCT
Source organism: uncultured Ignavibacteria bacterium (assembly GCA_964521815.1). Classification (GTDB taxonomy): domain Bacteria; phylum Zixibacteria; class MSB-5A5; order UBA10806; family 4484-95; genus JAAEQD01. The sequence continues at coordinate 2,127 of CAZFSN010000153.1, forward strand.
GGAATGCCAATGCAGTCAGCACGGGTGTTTACTTCTATCGAATTAAAGCCGATGAACATTGCGAAACAAAGGCGATGGTGTTGATTAAGTAGTACTTATTTTATTAAAGTAAAATAGCCGAATTGTTATAACGAATAGCAGTTCGGTTATTTATATAGTAGCCCCAGATAACTTTGGGTAACCCCAACAAAGACAATGTTATACAAATAAAAGATATCTACTGCCCCTAAATATGGTGCTTATAATATTTCATCTCTTATTTCAATAATAGCATCTTTACTGTCTCGGCATGATCGCCCGCCTGAATTCTATAGAAATAGATGCCGGATGAGGCATCACTGGCATTCCAGATGATTTGGTGATAACCGGCCGGTTGCGAGCCATTTTGAATATTGGCAACCTTACGTCCAAGCGCGTCAAGAATATCGATTGACACGGTCAACTGCTTCGGTAATTCATACTTTATGACGGTTGACGCGTTGAATGGATTGGGATAGTTTTGTATCACGTTGAATCTTTCAGGTATTGTCGCTTGCGGAAAATTTATATCTACCAGAGCGGAATCGCCGCCGCCATAAGTCCCCATATCGCTAATTATAGTACCAAGTCCCCAATCGCAGTCGAGCAAGCTATCAATCAAAGCCGGATCGCCGGCATCGATACAGGGCGAATCATATGGATCGTCGCATTCGATAGCCATCAGATGATAATCCCCGGACGTTGGATCGCGAAACAGCGGATCCATATCGATATTGCCGTCACCTTCCCAGCCACCCTCGATATTCGAATAGGCTACGGTGATATCCGAATTGCTAAGATAAATCGCCGGCCCGTTAGGAGCGGAATTGCCGCGCAAAATAGAATTGGTAATTTCCGGATAGGACGATAAAACGATATAAACCGCGCCGCCGCGATGGCCGGCCGAATTATTAATGAATGTGTTGTTTACCATATGAGAATTAGAGTTGAAAAGAAAAATCGCGCCGCCATCGTCACCTGAGGCCGTATTCCCATTAAAAACGTTATTCATGATAACCGGGTCGGCGCTGAAAACGAAAATAGCCCCGCCGCCGTTGTAGCTGTAATCGCCTCCGGGATTGACACGATTGTTATAAAACAGATTGCCATCGATTATCGGGCTGGATTCATCAGAGCAGTAAATCCCGCCACCCTCGCCGGGGCCTGGTGGGAATGTACTTGGAGTAACCTGGTTGTTACTTATCGTGTTGCCGATTATCATCGGCTGCGAATAATTTTCGCAGGCAATCGCGCCGCCGAGTCCGTACGTACTATTACCATCTATGATATTGCCGCGTATAATCGGGGATGAAGCATCGCAGTAAATCGCGCCGCCTTCAGATCCTCCTTCATTGTCTCTGATAGTATTATTTTCGATCAAGGCGTCCGAGCCTTCCAACGCCGCAATCCCGCCGCCAGTAGCATAGCCGGGGTTGCCTTCCAGAATACAATTCCTGATAGTAATGCTACTGTTCCTGAGCGTGATCGCGGAATAAAGCGCGTGATTGAAATAGCAATATTCCAGGATCGATTCATCGGAAGCATTCTCGAAATTGATACCAAGTGTCGAGTACCCCTGAACCATTGGCAGGAAACTGATATGTTCAGTTTCGGTGCCAACAGCGTGTAATACCGCGCCGCTTTTTACCCTGAAATAGAATGCCGTGAGAAACAGCACCTGCACTCCCGGTTCGATTACCAGTGTATTGCCCGGGGAAACATAAATCGAATCGCTGACGATGACACTATCAGCGCTCCAGGTTCCGGAAACATCTCCGGAGACAAAAATCACATTTGCCCAGGTCATCGATGATAAGATCAGCGTCAAAATTACAACATATATCCCGGCCACGACATGATTATTGTTGGAGTTATGCATGATATTCCTCCTGTAATCGGTTCTTGTCAAATTATTTCTTCTAAAAATATTCAATATTCAAATACATTTTTGGGCAATAATCGTGTCCTTAATATTATGAAATGCCTCTTTTATAATAACAGGTTGATGATGCAGAAAGTTCCATTTGGAGGCAATTGACATTTCAGAAATAGGTAATAGTATTTAACGAGCACATTACAATTTTAAGCCGTCAAACATAGCAAGATGTAAATATTTATTGACTCATTGATAGCTACTGCAATCACAGATTGACCGCAATCTTTCCGATGAAGGATAAGGAAATACTTCGTATATTAGAGAACGTCGTCAGTAATTAAGCGCCGTTTATCTAGGCCGACTGCTTACGAGTTCTTCGCCAATACGGTGCAATGAACTGACCCAGATTTCGAGCATGCAGCAAAAGCCAGACTCCAAGTATGACCTGAAGTGCGATAGCTACCATAGACGCTTCAACACCAAAGGATCCGCCGGTTAGCCAAGTAGGTCCTGTGATTTTCGGTTGAATCCAACTTGGCAATTCAGTGATTCCAGAATTAGGCATCCCGAAAAAACCATCCTGCATGAAGTTCCATCCAAAGTGAAATCCCCACACTAACCAAAGTCGCCTTGTGTACACAAATGCCGCTATGAGCAAGACGTCTGAGGCCGCGATTGCAATTGATGTGAATACAGTGGCATTCTCGTTTCCGATGTGAATAAGTCCGAAAAGGGACGCCACAGCAACAAGCGAGCACCAAGTGCCAATTAGCTCCTCCACCAATCGAAACAGAATTAGCCGGATAAAAAACTCCTGGAGGAAGGCTCCAACGCCAAACCGAAAAAACGCCTTGATTAGAATACTCTGATTGTCACTAAACCCTGACACTTTGTAATATCCAAATATCGAAAACAGGCCAACCATGAAAGCAATCAAAACAGCGCCGCCTATAAAACCGGTTGCTGTTTCACTTACGCTATTATTCCATCCAATTTCTAAGGATTTGCGTTTTTCCACTAATTTACAGTATAGCCGATAGGCTAAAAGAAACAGCGCTATGTTTACTATATTTTCCGCGTATGTCAAATATGTTGCCAGAGGAGGCTGGGATTTTTCAATTACAGCCATAGTAAAAATATTATGTGCCAACGCCACTGGAACAACAAATAGCCCAGCTGCAACTAATTCCAGCAAGGGAAATTGAATAATCTTTCGCCAACGATGAGATACGCTTCCTTTGTTTAGAAGGTTTTGTGGGCTGATTCGTTCCATGAGAAACTCCTTCCAGGCGGCATAAATGAAAAATCTAAGAATCTCAAAAGATACTTCGCGTGCTATTTATCTATACGGAATTATAAAAGATGGGTTTCGGTGATATGACTGTAGGTTTAATATAATTGTTAATGAAATTTGAACAGGTTTCCAAGCAGCGCTTGGAAACCAGGCGTAAAATAACCTAATGTTTCAGGATGGAAGTTTACGACATCCTGAAACAATGTAGCAAAATTATGAAAGTCCGGACAATAGTGACTTTTTATAACTAATGAAAATCAATGTCCGGGATAGAACATAATTTCATTTTATTTGCAGCTTAATAGATTTAATTTCGGAACTTCACTTCATCCAAATTAAATCCCAAACCGGGCTTTTCAGTAGGAAATAGCGTTCCGTTTTTCAGGATTACCGCGCCGGCGGCGGGATCATCGAGCAGGTCGAGATGGCCGTCCAGATCGGCATAGATAACATTGGGCTTGGACAACGCGAAATGCAGTCCGGCCGCGATACTCAAAGCCGATTCATCCATACAGCCAACCATCGCCTCCAGATTAGCTGATTTAGCTACGCCGTTAATTTGAACCGCTTCGGATATACCGCCGACTTTCATCAGTTTTATATTTATCGTGTCCACCAGATAACGTCTGGCCAGCCGGAACGCGTCACGTAAATTCATCAGGCTCTCATCGGCCATGACCGGAATGGGTACGCCATCCGTAACCCCCCGAAGAAGATCTGGCTGACCCTTTGGTGTGGGTTGTTCGAGCAACTGTAGTTTAGCCTGACGGGTTTCTTTTACCAGCCGAAGTGATTGTTCCACGGTATAGCCCTGATTGGCATCGAAGCGTAATTCGATATTCTTACCGACTCGTTCCCGGACCTTGATGACTCTCTCGATATCGTTATCCACATCGAGTCCACCCTTGATTTTCAAGGCCCGGAATCCCTGATTCACAAAATTAGCCGCTCGCGATACAGTTTCATCTACCGGCAAAATGCCAATGGTAATACTGGTTTTCATTCTATCGCGAAAACCGCCAAGGATTTTATAAATAGGCAATCCGGCTACTTTGCCCAAGATATCATACAGCGCCATATCGAGCATGGCTATAGCCGAAGGGTTGGTTTTTAAATAAGGTCGAAATTTCTCCAGAATAAAAGCTGTCCTTAAAGGGTCTCTTCCCCGGACCAAAGGCACAATAGTTTCAGCGGCAAAGCGAGTCACGCTTTCGGGGGTTTCGCCGGTAATTTCGAGATCGGGGGCGGCGCTGCCATAACCGATTATCCCCTTATCCGTTTCCAGACGAATAAATATATTGGTAGTCGAACTGATAGTTTCATAAGCTATTTTATAAGGTTCGGCAAGACGCATACTAACTTGCCAGGTTTGCAGATTCTTAATTTTCATAAGATCTTCTAATAGCGCTTTTGATGAATCTCGTCTAAGGTCATGCTTTTTAAATCTTCAATGAAAGCTACCAGATGGGCGATCATGATCTCCCACATTTTCTTCCCTTTTTCGGCGTTAGCTTTGGTCGGATCGCCCATAACGCCGGTTGAGGAGATTTTTTCGGTGTGAGCGTACCAGGAAACGCCCCGCTTGGAGGTGAAATTAAGATAGCGGCTGGAAAATTCGGGCACCATTTTTTTGGCATATTCCATTTTCACCAGATATGGCCGGGTAGCCAGACTCGTGCTGGTTTCGATTTCGCCGGCGTGTACATCGTTTGGGGTTTCTACTAAATCATATATATCGACATCGCTGGTTTCGCCGGTATCGACACAGGAGAATATCTTAGCGTCGCGGTTGATCATCTGGGCGGCATAATTCAAAGCCGCACTGTTACCGCCATGGCCGTTGATTATGACCAGTTTTTTTATGCCGTTATTAGCCGCGCTTATGCCAATTTCATACACCAGTCGCGCTAATGTCTCATTGCTAATACTCAAAGTGCCGGGAAATTCCTCGTGGTGATATGACACACCATAGGCCAAGGCGGGCAACACCAGAGGTTTGGGATCGCTACAGGCGTCGGCAACGCGTTTGGCCAGATATTCCGCGTCGAAAGCATCGACATCTAAAGTAAGATGCGGTCCATGCTGTTCGATCGCGCCAACCGGCAACAGGGCAACATCCACCTCTTTGAGTTTTTTCTCGGCTTCAGGCCAGGTCAATTCGCCCCAAAGATATTCTATTTTAGTCGGTTGGCCCGGTTGTTTTTGATGTTTTTGCTTTTTCAGGATGGTCATTTCAAACGGATAAGGCCTGATAATCGTTGGCTCGGTGAAAGGATCGATATCAGTCCATTTGCGCTTCAGGCGGCGGACGGCGCCATCGGCGTACTCCAGAAAAATTCGGTAAAGCGGCATTCTTAATTCAACCGGGATACCGTTCATCGGCGATTTTTCCGGATGAAAACGTAATTTCATTACTACCGGATGTTCCTTAACATGCTTGGCGCCATCCGGTGGAAAGTCCACAACACCTTTCTGCTGTAATATAAAATTAAGATGTTCCGAACCAAGGGCCTCTTGATGGATATTCTTTGTAGCCAATTCGGTTAAACACAACTTAATCTGATCGGCGGTGTAGCCGCATTCGCCGGGGTCAGCTTCCATAGCGGTCAGCATACCGACAATGCGGCGGCATTTTTCGCATTTGCCGCAGGGATATACCCGCCTATCCTTTTCATGAGCGGCGTGGCAGGAGACCTGATGCTTTAATAATTCGGGATAACGTTTGGCTAATGCTTTTTGGATTAATATCTCCGACATTGGCCGCAGAATAGAAAATTGCGTG
>CAZFSN010000154.1:0-8039 GCA_964521815.1 uncultured Ignavibacteria bacterium
ATAAAATTCAAGCCGGACAGGAAAGTCTTACTGAAAAGCTGTTATTATTGAAATAAGCCCCCAAAGTTGTGTCAGGTCGTGACCGCCGGTTGTGACCTGACACGGGACAACGCCCAGGTCACGCTCCGCTACGACCTGGCCGAACTTGTAATTCACAAAACCATATAAGTTTAATCTATTTGTTTGTTGAATTTTCCCGTTATGAAGCTCCTGCTTCGTAAAAGCAGAAAGCTTATCTGGATATAAAAAATATCCAATTTGACAACCCTATAGAAAAACTATAACTTGCCGAAACTGTATAATGTTTTTAAGGGGGTAGGTGATTTGGAATCAAATGTAAAAGGCAGTCAGGAAATGTCAAAGAATTTCGCTATAATCGGTGTTGGCGGCTATATCGCGCCGCGTCACCTTCAAGCCATAAAAGATACCGGCAACCAGCTGATAGCGGCGCTGGATCCATTCGATTCGGTCGGCGTGTTGGATCGCTATTTCGATAACGTTCGGTTTTTCACCGAATTCGAGCGTTTCGATCGCTATGTCGACAAGCTTCGCCGCCGTGATGCCGGCGATGAGATTCACTATGTATCGGTCTGTTCGCCGAATTACCTTCATGATGCCCACGCGCGGTTCGCGCTTCGGATCGGCTCTAACGCTATCTGCGAGAAACCGGTGGTCCTCAATCCCTGGAATATCGATGCCCTTCAGGAACTGGAGAATGAGACCTCCGGTAAAATTTACACGGTACTGCAGTTGCGGGTTCATCCCTCGATAATTAAGCTTAAAGCCGAACTGGAAAAAGCCAAAATCGACAAGAAAAAGGAAGTGATTTTAACTTATATTACCTCCCGTGGGCCTTGGTATTTACAATCATGGAAAGGCCAGGTCGAGAAATCCGGCGGCCTGGTGACCAATATCGGGATTCACTTTTTCGATATGCTTCTCTGGCTTCTGGGCGGTGTTCAGCATAAAGAAGTGCATTATGCCTCACCGATGAAATCCGGCGGCTATATCGAACTAGAAAAAGCGCGGGTTAAGTGGTTTTTATCAATCGATAAGAAGGACCTGCCTGAGGAAGCTATCAGAAGCGGCAAATCCACGTTCAGGTCGATCACTATCGATGGCCAGGAGCTGGAATTTTCCGGCGGCTTCACCGATCTGCATACGAAAATTTACGAGGATGTCTTACATGGCCGCGGTTTCGGTCTCGAGGATGCCCGACCATCGATTGTGCTGGCGCACGATATCAGAAACGCCATGGCCACGGGCGTGACTTCTAACTCGCATCCGATGTTGAAGAATTACTAATTAAGATACAATTTTATATCCATATCAATATTTAAGTCATTTACGTATCTCGGATTTTATCAGACTCATCGGTATATTATTTTTAAGGGACGGCTTCACTTTGCCGTCCCTTAGTAATCTGTTAGATAAAGGCTATTTCAGCAGCAACATCCTATTTTTACTTTGCCATTGATTGGTCGTGATAGTGTAGAAATACATTCCCGATGACTGACCTTGCGCGTTCCAGTTGATCTGGTACATGCCGACATTCTGGATGGTATTTAACAGGGTGCTGATCTTGCGGCCCAGAATGTCATAGACCTCGATGGTAACCGGTGATTTTTGCGTGATGTTGTAGCGGATAATTGTGGCCGCATTGAATGGGTTGGGATAATTAAAAGCTGCCGTGTATTTTTCGGGCACGATTGCTTGATCATCGATGCCGGAGATAGTCAGGTTGTAAATTATAAGCGAACGGTAATCGGCTACATAAACGTAATTACCGCCGTAGGCAATCCCCTTCGCGAGATTCGGATTATCGCAACTGCCGACAAGGCTGGGTGATGCCGGTGTGCTGATATCGAGCACTACCACGCCGGTGCCGCCATCGGCAATCAGCGCGTAATTGCCGGCTACGAACACATCCCAGGCATCCTCAGGAGTATTGTAGGTGCCGACCAGGGATGGGCTTCCAGGAATTGTGACATCGATAATTTGCAGTCCGGAGCCGCCATCGGCGACATAAGCGTAATTGCCCTCGACCCAGACGCTTTTCGATGTACCCGGCGTATCGTAATTACCAGCGAAAGTGGGGCTGGCCGGATTAGTGACATTAACTATATGCAAACCAAATGTACCGTCGGCAACGTACGCGTAATTGCCCGAAACCGCTACGCCATAACCACCGCCGGGCGTATCGTAGGTCGATATCAAACTGGGGCTGGCCGGAGTTGAGATATCGAGAATTGTAAGGCCGGAATCGCTATCGGCCACGTAGGCGTAGTTGCCGCTGACCACCGAACAACGCGCGTAGCCCGGTGTATCGCCGGTGCCGACCAGGCTAGGGCTGGTGGGCGTAGAGATATCGAGAATGACCAGGCCGGTTTGAAAATCCGAGACATAAGCATAACTGCCGTCTATTAGTATGTGCTCGGCATAACCAGGGGTATCGTAACTACCGGCGAGAACAGGCCCGGCGGGATTGCTGATATCCACCACCTGCATGCCGGAAACATCGCAAGCGACATAAGCGTAATTGCCGCTGATCGCGACATCATTGACATAGCTTTTATCATTAGCTGAACCAACCAAAGTAAGGGAAGACGGTGAAGAAACATCGACTATCTGCAATCCCCTTGATTCATCAGCGATATAGGCATAATTGCCGCTGTAAAAAACGCCGATTGAATTACCTTGCGTGTCATAAGTTCCGGCTGATACCGGCGAAGTCGGTGTTGAGATATCAACGACGCGCAGTCCGGAATAACCATCAGCCAGATAAGCGTAACTGCCGCTGACCATCACCTTATTGGCTTCGCCGGGGCTGTCATATAAGCCGCGGGGCACTATGGCCGCCGGGTTGGTGACATCGATAATACGCAAGCCCGAGGTTTCCTCGGCGATATAAACCAGATTGCCGACCGCGAAAACATCTAAAGCATTGCCGGTAGTCAAATAAAAGCCCGGCATCGTTGGAGAGGCTGGATCAGTTACATCCAAAATGACGACACCATTGGAATGATCGGCGACATAGGCGTAATTGCCCAAAACATACACGCCCACCGCATAGCCGTTAGTGTTGTATGTATAAACCGATGTTGGGTTGGATGGCGTCGAGATATCGATTATCTGCAAGCCGGCGTCGTAGACTGCCACGTAAGCGTAACCGCCGGAAATAAAGACATCATAAGTAAAACCATCGGTAGTGATGCTACCCACCCGGGTTGGGTTTGACGGGCTTGAGATATCTATAATCTCGAAACTGTTATCGTGATTCGTCAGGTAGGCATACGACCCGGAAACTACTAAACTCGTTGGGCCGTCAGTGGTATAATATTGACCCGCCTTGAACGGATTGGCTGGATTAGCTACATTTAAAATCAGCAAGCCGTTTTGAAACGCGCCATAGGCATAACTGCCGACCACCTGAATATCCCATAAGCCTGTCCACAGGGTCGAGGTTACATAGGTTGGCGATTGAGCCAATGCCGGGGCGCTGAAAGCAAAACCAACAATAATAAAAGCGATTAATAGTGCTCTTACATTTGCTTTTGATGCGTGCATGATGCTCTCCATTTTTAATTAGTTCAAATATATTTTTCTATAGTTATCGGCACATATGATATCGCACATTAATCATGAATAATGAAGTGTAACATCACTCAATATAATAAGAGGTAGAGGTTTATGATGTTATGGGACGGTATTAATATGAAGCAGACCATGAACGGTCCCGCGTCGACAATTTACAGCCGGACTATTAGATTTGTCATTCCCATGAAGGGGCTTGTTGAAAAACCTTAAAATCCGTCATTGCGAAGGAGCGAAGCGACTGAAGCAATCTGTAACTTATTGGCAGCAAACAGACAGATTGCTTCATCCCGCTATCGCGGGATTCGCAATGACAGGCATGCGGGTTTTTCAACATTCCCGAAGATGGGAATCCAGAGGCCGGCAGAGGGGAACCGGTACACAAATTTCTTGAGGACTTTTCATAAAAAATCAAATAAATTCTTTTTACTTCATCCTATATCAATTCATCAACATTTCCAAAAAGTAGAAACGACGATTTTAAAAAAATAGGCGAAACCCTAAAAGTATTTTACCTTGAAGCCATCCGCCATATCTGCTATTATATATTGAGTAAGTGTATAAATAAATAGCAAGGATAAGATTATGGCTAATAAACAAACCACGTTTGTTTGTCCTATCTGCAATCAGACCAAACCAGATAGCGAACACCGATCGGCGGAGCTGGTTTACAGCCCGATAAGCGCGCTGATAAAAAACGATCACCCCGATTGGGGACCGGATCACTCTGTCTGCCTTTCGTGCCTGAACAAGTATCGGACCGAATACGTGGAAGACCTTTTAGAAAATCAGCGCGGCGATCTGAGTTCTATCGAAGATGAAGTTATTGTCAGCATGAGGGAGCATGAAATACTGGCCCGCAATATCAATCCCCAGTTCGATCAGGAGCTGGCATTCGGGCAGCGCCTGGCGGATAGAGTCGCCGATTTCGGCGGCAGTTGGAGATTCATTATTATTTTTACCTCGATAATTTTCGTCTGGATCATCTTGAATTCCATCATGCTTTTAAGACGTCCTTTCGACCCTTTCCCTTATATACTTTTGAACCTGGTGTTATCATGTCTGGCCGCTCTCCAGGCGCCGATAATCATGATGAGCCAAAACCGTCAGGAAGCCAAGGACCGGCTTCGCGCCGAGCATGACTACCAGGTCAATCTGAAAGCCGAAATCGAAATCCGCCAGCTTCACGTAAAGATGGACCAATTAATAAATCACTCCTGGCAAAGACTGTTGGAGATACAGCGCGTCCAGCTTGAGCTTCTGGAAGACGCCTCGACAAAAAACGGCGGCCGCGGCAAGCGCTGATCATTTTTAGCAGGGGTAATGTTTTTAAATGCTTCGTTAACAATTAAAAGCCCGGGAGTAACCTTGATGATTGGCCTGCTTATTCAAAAATTCGGTTATCTGGCGTTGTTTTTAGGCACCATAGTCGAGGGGGAAACGATTCTTGTCGCCGCCGGATTCGCCGCTCATCGCGGATTGCTGGATTTGCCGTTAGTCTGGATTGTAGCCTTTATCGGCAGTATCGCCGGCGATCAGATGTTTTTTTTAATCGGGCGTTATAGAGGCAAGATATTTCTGGAGAAGAGGCCTGCCTGGAAATCTCGTCTGGACAGGGTCAATCAATATATCGATCGTTATCAAAACCGGCTGTTACTGACATTTCGATTCTTTTATGGTATGCGAACTATCACGCCTTTCGCGCTTGGGTTGACTGATATAAAATTAAGCCGCTTTTTGATTTTAAATTCGATTGGCGGGATAATTTGGGCTACCGTTGTCGGTACACTGGGATATTTTTTCGGCTCGGCATTAGCCAAAATAATAGTCGATATCAAGCATATTGAGATGCAGATCCTGGCCGGAATATTATTAGGCGGATTTATAATCTGGCTGTTAAGAATCTATTTTAGACGTCGGCAAACCAGGCGATAATATTTATGGCTCATAGTGAAATATCCGAACCGCAAAAGCGTATCGATCCACATTTTCATCGACTCAAGTTATTTGTCGATGATTTAAGGAAATATAACCGGCATAAAAGATTATCTTGACATGCATTAGTATTAATTTATATTATACTCATCAGGGTGAGAATTCAAACTTCCGCGAGTACAATTACCTTATCTTTAACAAAAGAGGTGAAATATGTTTAACAAAACTTCCGCGGTGCCGGCCGTATTGATTTTGACCCTGATCGGTATGTATTTTCCCGCCCGGGCCACTGTCATTGAAATTCCGACAGACTATCCAACGATTCAGCTGGGTGTAGATTCAAGTTCGGATGGCGATACGGTATTAGTTCAGCCGAATAGATATGTCGAGAATATCAATTTCAACAATCATCAAATCGTGTTGGGGTCGCTTTTCCTGACCACCGGCGACACTTCATATATTACGTCGACTGTTTTAGATGGCGATACCGCCAATTCGGTTATCATAAATAATAACTGGTACGATTCCCTGTCCCAGATAACCGGTTTCACGATTATAAACGGCAACGCGTTCTATGGCGGCGGCGGGATTGTCTTTCATGGTTCGGGCACGATCTCTCACAACATAATCCGCGATAATCGGGCTTCACGCGGCGGCGGAATCTATATTGACGGCAATTCTTTGATTGAAGATAACCTGATCACGGAGAACCAGGTAACGGTCGCCGGCGGCGGGATTATCTCCTATGGCGGCGCCTGCGTGATCAGAAATAATCAAATTATTAACAACGTTTCGACCCATTATGGCGGCGGGATTCATCTTGAGGATTCACAGATAATTACTGTCGAAAATAATATCATAGCTCATAATCACGCCGAACATATAGGGGGCGGGTTGCTTTTTTACGCTGATGTAGCCGGCGGGATAGTTACTAATAATTTAATAATCGATAATTCCAGCGAAATCTACTCCGCGCTGGGAATGTACATTGGCTATTACGTTATCACCAATAACACTATAGCCGATAATTCGCGTAATCCATCCGGAATTCGTCTCTACGAATATGGTGAATTTACCTTAATTAACAATATTATCTGGAATAACGCCGACAGCGAGTTGGTTATCGAACCGAATGCATCGGTTGCGATTACATATAATGATGTACAGGGCGGCATAGACGGCGAAGGCAATATCGACAGCTATCCGCTATTTTGCGAACCCGAAAGCGATGATTATCAATTAGCCGCCAACTCGCCTTGCGCCGGTACAGGTTTTGAAGGCGCCGATATCGGCGCGCTGGGAATCGGCTGCGAGGCCAGCGGTATTTTCGATAGCGATGATGCCCTGCCCGAAGCTTTCCGACTGGACCAGAACTATCCCAATCCATTCAACGGTTCAACCGAAATAAGCTTCACGCTGAACGAACCTCAATCCGTTAACCTATCCATTTATGACTTATTAGGACGGAAAACGCAAACCCTGGTTGATAATTATCTACCTGCCGGAACCAACCGCATCGTCTTTGATGCTTCGGTTTACCCCAGTGGCGTGTTTTTCTATCGTCTTGAGGCCGGTGGTATCTCTCAATCAAGGCGGATGGTGTTGATTAAATAGATATTACTAAACGGCTCGGTTCGCGAAGGGGACGGATTGCACGGACGTGCCTTAACGGCTTCGCCCCGCTAATCGCGGGACTCGCAATGACTTCAAAAGGCTGTCATTGCGAGGAGCGAAGCGACGCGGCAATCTGTCAATCTTTTGGCACAGCCTCAGGCGACCCGATGACACGCGGGATTATCCAATCGATATAATTGATATTGTTGACAATTTCCAATTATTAGTTATATTGAAAACAGGTAACCAAAGTACCAGGATGGGAGACAACAAGATAGCCTATTAATCCTTAACCCGGAGGAGCGATGTCGCCTCAAGTTACGAAAACGCTGGTACTTACAATTATACTAATCGGTCTTTTATGCCTGCCCTTATCGGCCAGAATCAGGCATGTGCCGGGTGATTACTCGACTATTCAAGCCGGCATAAACGATTGCAGTGGCGGCGATACGCTTCTGGTGCATCCCGGTACTTACACCGAGAATATTAATTTCAATGGCCAGTACCTTACTTTAGCATCGATGTTTTTAACTACCGGCGAATTTTCCTATATCGAATCGACTGTTATCGATGGCGGCGGCGAAACCTCGGCTGTCACGGTCAATCACGGCGAGGGCCGCGATGCCAAATTGATCGGCTTTACTATCCAGAACGGCCGGGAGGAAGAAGGCGGCGGCATTCATATCAGCCACAGCGATCCCGTTATTGCATACAATATCATCAAAAATAACGAAGCCCATATGACTGTTGGCGGCGGCGAAGGCGGCGCTATATATTGTTATATGTGCAGTCCTTTGATAACCAATAACCTGATGTACGGCAACTGGACCTCCGGCAACTATGGCGGTTCCGGCGGCGCCATGTATTGCGACCAGGCCAGCCCGGTCCTTATCAAC
>CAZFSN010000155.1:0-4823 GCA_964521815.1 uncultured Ignavibacteria bacterium
AATTCAATCGGGAAGTTATCGGCCAGGTACAGTTTGGCCAAACCGAAATCCTCATTATTCGTGATCGATCTGGTAATTATCAATGTATCGCGGATGCTAACCATATAGGATGAAACATGATAATCAGCCCGGATATTAAGATTTGAGGGATAAACCGTTTCATCCGCTAAAACTTTAGCCGGAAAAATCGCGCCTAAGATTAAACATGTTATTTGGAAAACTGCTATTCGGGTTTTTATCATAACCTCAATACTTCGTTTATTAGCCTGTGTTCTAATATTACGGTTTCATTATTTGAATATTATCATACATTCTTTTTAGGTTTGCAAATCTTTTTTTGAATACGCCAATTTATACCTATCTCTATGTCGCTCAAATATTATCAGAAATACGATTTATGGGCCTACTGACCGTTATCCAAACCGGTTAAATAAAGATTAATAAAAGCAAATTTAACATACGGATTCGTAACGAAATAAAGCGTAGGGCCGTTATGTCCTCAGCTTTAAATTATATCGAAATTTGTTTTTATGCTGAAAAATGTTTTCCGGGATATGTTCAGGAGTCAGGGTATTTTAAAAATTACTTAAGATTGAACACTATTTTGAGACCGCTTTCTAAATCCAGGAATTTTGTCTTAAGTAGGCCGGCGGCTCTATCTATTTTAAGCCCGCCCTTTTTAGGCCTTATGGCTGTTTGGTCCAATTCGCTTGTAGGTATCGATTTTATGAGATCGGGATTAAGTTTCAACAAGCCCGCAATTATAATGGCGATTTCATAGCGGGAATAGTAACCCGGCCCGGCCAGATGTAGAACGCCCGAATAATCGCTCTGGGCGGCCTCGGTCGAAGCCTCGGCCAGGCTGTTAACATATGTGGGATTATTAAACTGATCGTTGACCACGCGAATCATTTTATTTTGGCGAAGGTTTTCCGCCACCCAGTGCATGAAATCCGACCGAGTGTTGACCCCGTTTCCATATAGTACATTAGTTCTGATTATCAGGCAATTTTTAGGTGATTTCCGCAGCAATAATTCGGACTGCAGCTTGGTCCAGCCATAATAACTCAGGGGATCTGTCTGATCATCCTCGGCATATGGTCCGGCCTGACCATTGAAAACATAATCGCTGGAGTAGTGAATTAACTTGGCAAACGGCACATTTAATAGATTTTCCACCAGGCCGATATTGATTTGTTCAGCCAGCCGCTTATTAGTCTCACAGCCGTCAACATCGGAATAAGCGGCGCAATTGAAAATAAAATCGGGCTTAAAACCGGTTATTTCGGGTTTAAGACGCGCGAAATCAGCTAAATCGGCTTGAATATAACGCAGATTCCTGTGGGCTGGGAACGGATTATCGGCCATATCGACGCCGAGAAGGATATGGTTTTCTTTGAGGTAGTTAGCCAGCGCCTGTCCCATAAGTCCGGCCGCGCCGGTAATCAGGGCTTTTTTCATTGACGATTCCGGTAATGCAATTGGTAAAATTTCAGATACTCGCCACTTTTAATGCTTTCCCGCCAGGTTTGATTCTCCCGATACCAGGCTATGGTTTTCTGAATACCTTCGTCAAACTTTGTTGATGGCGACCAACCAAGCTCTTTCTTGATTTTAGAAGAGTCGAGAGCGTAACGAAAATCATGGCCGGGACGATCATCAACGAATTTTATCAACTCATCCGGTTTGCCTAATATCCTGAGGATTTTTCGGGTCAATTCAAGGTTGGCTAGTTGGCTATCGCTACTGATATTGTAAATCTCGCCCGGCTTGCCTCTTTCCAAAATGGTTAGAATCGCCTCACAATTATCATCGACATATAGCCAATCTCGTATGTTTGAACCATCCCCATAAAGCGGAAGATTATCATTGTTTAAAGCCCGGGTGATAAAAAACGGGATCACTTTTTCCGGGAATTGATAAGGTCCGTAGTTGTTGCATGATCGGGTAATTATAACCGGCAGATCGAAACTCTTATAATATGAACGACAAATTAAATCCGCCGAAGCTTTACTGGCCGCGTAAGGCGAATTCGGCGCCGGGATGTAAGCTTCATCAGCTTGCTTGCCGGATTCAATAGAGCCGTACACCTCATCGGTGGAAATATGAATAAATTTCCTGACTTTGCGTTCTCGGGCGAAATCAAGCAGGATTTGAGTACCCAGCGCATTGGTTTTTAAAAACAAACCCGGTTCATAAAGCGATCTGTCGACATGAGTTTCAGCCGCGAAATTGACAATATAATCAAAGCCGTTTTTGAATACAGCCCTGACATCATCAAGATCGGAGATGTCGCCTTTGACAAAATTATAATTATCATGATCGGCGATATCGGCCAGGTTGGCCAGGTTGCCGGCATAGGTGAGTTTATCGAAATTGACAATATTCCAATCGGGCCGATTATCGATCAGATAGCGAATAAAATTGGAGCCGATAAAACCCGCTCCACCGGTGACCAGTACTCTCATAGCAAATCTCTCTAAAAATCCTGACGGGACCAGTCGTACGGGATTTCATCGCTATTGGCATCCAGACGGTACTCATCCGGGTTTTCATGGTTGTAAGGCTCAGTCGGTATATTAACCATGATTACCTCATCAGGCGAAATTGCCTTGAACCCATGATAGACCAAGGGCGGAATCACGATCAGAAGCGGGTTGTGTTCACCGACAAAGAACTGGTTTATCATCCTAAACGTTGGCGAATCCTCTCTCGAGTCATAGAGCGCCAGTTTGGCCATGCCCTTAATCGCGCAGAAACAGTCGGTTTGAATCTTATGAAAATGCCAGGCTTTGACTACGCCGGGATAAGCGGTGGTGAAATAGACTTGCCCGAATTTCTTGAACATGTCATCATCGCTTCGCAATATTTCGGCCAGACGGCCGCGCTCATCGGCTATAATATTCAATTTCTTGGTAGTTACTCCATCGATTAGTTTCATGATATCCTGCCGGTCATTTCGTTTTTAAACCCCGGTTACGGCGAACGAAATTAATCGTATTGTTGTAGGCCTCAATCGACTCGCCGGCATCCGCCCAACCGCCGCTTAATATCGAATGCGCCATCGAGCCTGCGCGAATATAGGCGTTGTTGACATCGGTGATTTCCAGTTCGCCGCGTTTGGAGGGTTTCAAGTTTTTTATAATATCGAAAACCTTGTTATCATACATATAAACGCCGACCACGGCCAGATCGCTTCTGGGCTTTTTAGGTTTTTCAGCGATTTTTATGATGCGATCATTCTTGATTTCAGCTACCCCATATTCCCGGGGATTTTTTACGTGTTTTAAGAATATCATCGCCCCTTCGGTTTGCTTTTTGAATCGGGCCACATCTTTTTTCAGATTTTTTTGAATTATATTATCGCCTAAAATTATGATGACCTTTTCACCGCCCGCGAAATATTCGCATAGCCCAACCGCCTCGGCGATACCGCCCTCTTGGGCCTGATAGGTAAAATTCAGATGCTTTAGGCCGAACTGGCTGCCATTGCCTAACAGCTTCAAAAAATCGCCGGCGTTATTGCCGCCGGTAACTATCATGATCTCCTTAATACCGGCATCGACTAATGTCTGGATAGGATAATATATCATCGGCTTATCATAAACCGGGAGAAGATGCTTATTGGTGATTTTAGTAAGAGGGTATAACCTCGTCCCTAAGCCGCCGGCCAAGACTATGCCTTTCATCTTACCTCCATGATAAGATAAGATATATTATACATAAAAGTTGAGCAAGGTTTTTATATCGCATATGGCTATAGCAATGGTCCGTAGAGGCACAGCATGCTGTGCCTACAGATTTATGTTCAAGCCTCAGAAACTATTGCCCGCGAACCATTCAACCGTCTTTTTCAAGCCCGCGTCAAAATCTATTTCGGGTTTATAGCCCAGAATTTCTTTGGCTTTGGTGATATCGGCCAGCGAATGCTTGACATCGCCGAGCTTCTCCGGACCGTGAATCGGTTCGAGGTTGGTGCCGAGAATTTTATTCAGTTTGTCGGCCAGGTCATTAAGCGTAAATGCCTTGTTGCAGGCGATATTGATTACATGGCCGGTCGCTTTTTTCTTTTCGCAGGCCAACAAATTGGCATTGACTACATTATCGATATAGGTGAAATCGCGGGAGGTCTCGCCATCGCCGTGTATAGTGGGCGCTTTGCCGGCTTTAAGCAGATTGATAAATTTGGGAATAACCGCCGAATACTGCGAGAATGGATTTTGTTGCGGACCGAAAACGTTAAAGTACCTGATTGCCACCGTCTCCAGGCCGTAAAGGTGGAAGAAATTGATACAGTATTCCTCGCCGGCCAGCTTGGTGATCGCGTAGGGCGATTTGGGCATCGGTTTCATACTTTCTTCCTTGGGCATCACCGGCGAATCGCCATAAACCGAGGATGATGAGGCATACACAAGGCGTTGAACATTATTGAAACGAGCGGCCTCGAGAAGGTTCAGGGTGCCGTTAATATTAACCTCGGTCGTGGTTAATGGATTATCGATTGAGCGCGGCACCGAGGGCAGAGCGGCCTGGTGAAGGATATAATCGATACCTTTAGTGGCCTTGGCTACGGTCCAGAAATCGCGGATATCGCCCTCGACCAACTCGATATCATTACTGATACTTTCCAGATTGGATCGCTGTCCGGTGGCGAAATTGTCGATTATCCTGACGAAATAGCCTTTTTCAACCAGCCTTTTAGCTATATTAGAGCCGATAAAACCGGCGCCGCCTGTTACCAGAAATCTCACAAAAACCTCCTCTTATCTGTAACTTTCTAATTACTAACAAATTAATCGGCAGAATTCGGCTTATTTTAAAGC
>CAZFSN010000155.1:4923-7863 GCA_964521815.1 uncultured Ignavibacteria bacterium
AATTTTCAACCGGTTCTCTAATCGGGACATTTTTCATATCTATAACTTCATCGCCCTTCTGAGAACGTTCATGATATAATTTCTTAAAACTTAACCCCTCTTTAAGTGAAAACGCCCAGCCCAGAATAACCGGAGGAATATAATTGAAAAAGTGCAGGACTATAGAAAAACTGAGCGCGGTTTGTTTATCGATTTTGAACAACGATAAGGCAAATACACAGGCTAGCTGAAAAGTACCGATATTAACAGGCGTCACCACAACCATCACCATGACCGTATTGATAACCATGATCACTACCGCGCCCCAGAGGTCGATTTCGATATTAAAAGCGCCAATCAATAGATATACCATCAAAGCCTGAAGGCTCCACGAGATAATCGTCAGGCCGGTGACGAGGAAAAGGTGCTTGGAGCTTCTCAGCATCTTCAAACCATAGATAAAAGTCGTTTTCAGTTCCAAAAGACGGTCGGCAAAGCCAGTGATTTGGTTGAACTTGCCGTTTTCGATTTTCTCCGCGGCCTCTTTGTGGTTGCGTGACATCCAGAACAAGAATACCGATAGCGCGATAATCGCCAGTCCGCCGAAATGCCACCAGCTTTTCAGGTGTTCCGGAAACACATAAAACGATGAGACAAAGATAAGTAGCCCGAACAAGACTATGGCGTCGAAAAGAACCTCCAGCACGACCGTAGTAAACGCGAAAGTTTTTTTGATTTCTTCCTTTTTAGAAAGCAGAAAAACCCTGGCGACCTGGCCGGTTAAGGCCGGCAGCAATAAATTCATCATCATGCCAATTGAAAAAGTCGAGAAAATATCCCAAGAGCCTATTTTCTTGCCTGGGTCGATAATATATTTCCAGCGCTGGGACCTGACAAAGGCGATTAATAATTCGATTACGCTTAACGGTATAAGATACCAGAAATTAATATTTATGATTATATTCCAGACTTCACGGAAATTGAAATCTCTGAACAAAAAGACAATCAGGGCCAAGGCTAACACCATGCCCCAAAATCTTTTCCGTTTCAAAAACGACAAATTAAATCTCCGTCAGCAGGGTTGCCTGAATCCATCCCTTGAGGCCGTTTTTAAGCTCGATGAGGTAATAATCCTGTCTCTGGGATAGTATTTTAAATTCCAGACCCTCATGGCCGGTGAAAATCTTCTCGAAATCCTCGCCCGGTCCTTCTCTCAGCTCCGCCGAGGTCGCCGTCACCACGCCCCACCTCGTATTGATCTCCTTGTCTACGATGCTGTAGGTAACGGTAACCCATATTATAAACACTATCGCCAGCAATATCAATAGATAAGTTAAAATTTCCTGTTTGCCCAATTTAAGGATTAAAAGGCTGATAACAGCGATCAAGCCCCAGAACAATGCTAAAGTAAAGATAAAATGCCCCTCGGATGAGAAAATCCCGCCCAGGCCATACCAGATATTTAGCAGGAATCCTTTGGGTTTTTCCTCGACTTTATCTATCGCGTATTGCCTGACATAATCGAGATTTTCCCGGGCCTGGGTAAACGATGGTTCGAGTTTGAGGCTGTGCCGGTAGGCGGCTATCGCCAAACCGATTTTATTTTGTTTGAAATAGGCGTTGCCCAAATTGTAATAAACGACCGGCGCGCGATTGCCCTTTTCCAGCATTGTACTGTAATTATCGATAGCCGTTTGAAAATCGCCGTTATCGTACGCGCTGTTGGCGGATACCCATAATTCGGCATCATCCGCAGCGAACAAAGCGGCGGCTTGAAAGATAAACAGGGCTGATACAAAAATGATTTTTGATCTCATTTCAGGCTCCGGTCGAGTTCCGAAAGCAGTTGTTCGGCTTTGTCATAAATCGCTTTCATCTGGCTTTCATCGGGTTTTGACGGCGAGAACCGGCCGGCATCGCATTGATTGAGAAACTCCGCGAAATCATCTTGGATATTGTCGCAGTTGCCGGTGTCCTTAAGTAACTGGATTATTTGAGCATTAGTCAAGCCGGCGGCGTTGACATTGAGCTTATCGGAAATAAAGCCCACGATTCCGTTGAAAATATTGCCATAGAATTTCTCCGGCGAACCGAAACCCTCCCGCGCGCTTTTTAATGCTTTGCGGGCGGCTTTGGTGGCCAGTTTACGTCGGGCATAAGCAATATCGCCCTCAAGCCTTTTTCTGGTGCTCACGAATATTGTTAAGAATACCAACCACCCGACAGGCAGTATCTGGATGATCCAGATCCAGACATTTTTATAAATCGGCTGGGTGGGCTTATCGGCGGCCAGATCGGTAATAATGTAGTTCAAGCTCGTTCTGGCGGCCGGAATGACATTTACCGGCCTGTCCCCCGGCGCCAATGATCTCATTGAGGATGGCTTGACAAATATCTTGCCTGGATTTTCCCTGATAGTATTATATTTCTTTTTAATGGGATTAAAGTAGCTGAAACTTAATCGGGGAAGCTCATATTCGCCGGGAGCGGTGGGAATTATTACCCATTCGAACGATTTATTCCCGGAAACCTGATAATTATCCTTGGAGATATTTTCATTACTGCCGGAATCATATAACCGGAAATTCTGCAATTCGGGTATGCTGATAGCGGGCAATTTCTTAATATTCCCTGTGCCGGATAAAACCGCCTTCAAAGTAATCGGCTGGTCCACCTCAACCGTGTCCTGATCGATAGATATTTTGAAGTTGTAATAACCGACGGCGCCGGAAAAATCCGCCGGTTTGTTTTGTACGGGCAATTCCTTCACATTTAAAGTAATCGCTTTAGTGCGAAGTACTTTTTCGACAAATTGCTTGCGCGGCTGACGGCGGTTGAAGAAACTGAATGGGTCGCCGCCGAAGAAACTATCGAAGGCGTTCGGTGGAATAGTCAGTACGGTCGGTTCGATAGTTAATTTTCCCGTGACAGTCGGGAATATCGCCCGGCGAATTTCCGTTA
>CAZFSN010000156.1:0-7859 GCA_964521815.1 uncultured Ignavibacteria bacterium
TTCATCATATGTTTCGTCAGGTCGTGCCCCTGCAGGGGTGTGACCTGACGAGGATTAGCAGGCAGGTCACGCTTCGCTACGACCTGCCTCAACACAAGCACGGCTTTTGCCAAAAGTCTGCGTAAGAAAGATATTAGAATAACCCTTCTTACCATATAACCGCCACTTTCATTTTGACAGTCTGACCGGCTGTACTATTATTAGCGATAATATAATAAACGCCGCTTAAGACCCTGTCCCCTGATGAGTTCGTGCCATCCCAGATAACCGCGGTATTATTAAAGTGCTGTCCGGCGGTACCTCCGCCATTTGACGCATCAGCCTGGTATTCCCAAACAACATCGCCATTGATATTATAAATGGTAAAATTAATAGTCGCCTCGGTTTCGAGATCGTAGCCTATCAGCAAATTCCCTTCCGCTGCCAGATATGGATTCTGATTAACCTTGACCGATCCCGTAAAACCCGCCGCCATTGTTGCCAATGGATTGCTTTCCAGCGAGAACTCCTGGCCATCCGGCAGAACGACCTCTATATATTGCTCGACGATCCCGCCAATCACAACCCGGGCGATTATATCACTCGAAGAGAATTGCACATTAAAAACATCCACCGGCGGATTACTGACGGACGTGATATTAATAACAATTTCCACCAGAGAATCGGGTTCAATTAAAATCGATGGATCAAATACGAAATTGACCGTCGAATCACCCAGCACGCCGGCATAAGCCTCGCCGTTAATATCTAATATGGCTGAGGATATAATATCGCCCGGAGCGAGGCGATTGCCGTCGGACATCAGGCGGAAACCAAATGAAATCAGCGCTACCTGGTTGCTCGATAACTCGGTTGAATTATACAGAGAAAACCTATAAACATCTATGGCCCGTCCGGCTACGGCCGCTCCCTGAATAGACGTCGGATTTCGCAAGATAAGCTTGGGTAATTCTTCTTTTAAAATTATATCGAAACCCGTAGAATCGCTAAGTACTACAGCCGGTTCATTGGAATTTAAATCGGTGGGAACGGTACTCATTAATACGGATATAGCAGTTCCATCGAGTATTTGAATATCGGGCGCTGTCACATGCCATTGTAAAAGTTCATTTGAATTGAAAGTTCTGGTCAATGGCTCTTCTACGGTAAAGCCGCTGTTTTCAAAAGCCAAAGTCATTTCGCCGGTACTGGTCCCCGCGCTGCCGATATTCGTGACTAAGGCATCCAGCGTGAAAAAGCCTCCCGGTGAAATGACCTTATCGATAGCCGATGGCGGGTATGAAATATTACTGTTAATAGACAGCGTCGCCCGACTCACGACCTCTATGGGAATCCAGATAGCATCATCTGAAACCGAATCGCCCGTATTGCTGTCGAAACTCCAGCAATCGAAACCTAGCGAATCTATCAGTACGGATTCACCGGCCCTGATTCGCCATTCTATATTATCCCCTATTAGACGCTGGGTTAATGGATCAGCGCTGGAGAAACCGGGCGGAAGGACTAACCTGGCATAGCTCGCTTCAATGTTGCCGGTAGGGAATAGCGAATCGGTAACAATTATTAATTGGCCGGTGGAAAGAACGCTATCAAGCGCTCCAACAGGAGCCAATATTGATGCCCGATGCGATATCTGCGCGCTATTGGTAACTACGACATCGGCGGTAAGCTCCGAAACGGCGCCAAGCGCGGTAGATGAATCATTAAGATCAATAAATGGTCCAAAAAATGAAACCGTCAAAGCGGTCAAGGGTCTTTCAGAACTCGGTGCGGCCACATTCCAGGATAATAGCTGATCGACGATAAAATCACGAGTCAATGAATCCTCAACGATGAAACCGCTATCACCGCCGAAATCTATAACCAGTTGATTAGAACCAGTATAGCTATTACTTCCCTGATGGCGAACCCGGGCATATACCGTGAACTCCTGATTAGTCGACAATGAATCATCGGAGAGATAAAGCGTCCCAATCCAGAAATTCGCCTTTGCCTCAATAATGGCTACGGTCGAATTATCTAAAGGCGTGGCAATCGGCGCGTTATCATGGGATACATGGTTTTTAGCCTTAATAATCGTGCAATAAAATGCTTCCAGTAAATTTGGCAAAGTATCGGCCGTAATAGAGTAATTAAAGGCAACCCCTTCACCATTATCAATCGAACCAACTTCGAGGGTATCATTAAATGTCGAATTACCGTCCGTTGTTAAAATTAATGTTACGGAATCAACCGGTTCATTACCCAGGTTACTAACATAGCCATGAATCGTAAACGCCTGGCCGACATTCACCTTAGGGGCGTTGTAACTGATCATAATCAATGAATCAAGCCTAACCTGGCCGGGCTGAAGTACTAATACAGAATCAGTACTGATAATTGCCGAATAGCTTCGCTGATTTTGCGTTCCGGTAATATTGATAACCGGTACATAATTGGTATCGGCGATGAACTCCGGCACGAGGACTGTCGAAACAAATGTCAAGGTAACGTTGCCGGTGGGAATCGAATCGACTCTGACACCGGCCAAAGTATCTATCGGGGCAATATACTGACGTATACCATCACCAAAGGTAATCCTGGTCTGATTATGATCCAGAACCAAAGTAGCCTGGCCGGAATTATTCACCTCCACGGAAAGCGCGACTTCTGCGCCGGTCAGTAAGATATCCGGCGACAAAGTACCGGCATTATGGGTAATATTCACAGCTGTCTGAACCAGAATACTATCGGAAAGCGAAATCGAATCAATTACCGCGCCGGCCAGGTTCGAGCCAAATATGTAGAACCATAAGGAATAATAGCCCGGCGCAATAGATGCGGGCAGGAGTTCCGATTCAAATATTAAATTCGCATTCGCCCCGGGACCGACAAAACTGTTTTGGCTAAGATTAGCAACATAATCAGTCGACCCATCGGTAAAATAAAGATATGATGAATCAGCCAGATTTAAAGCCGCCCCGCCGTCATTGTGAACTGACATAGCGAATGAATATAATTCACCTCTCGATACTCTTGACGGCGACAGAGTACCGCTATTAAAAACTATATTGGATTCCGTTACGACCGTCATTATGTCCGCGTCGATCAGGCTGTCTGATGTCGGGGTTCCCGAGTACTCGCCGGTAGCTCTAAATGAGATAGAATGATCGCCCGGCTCGATAGTCCCCACCAGGAAACTGAAATTGAAGGTGCTGTCGGACCCGGCGGGAATTTGCTCCGGTAAAGCCGGGTCGAACACCGGCGCGAATTGCTGATCAGTGGTGAATATATCGATATCAGTGATATTGACAGCTACATCGCCCAGATTAGTAATCCGCAACGTACCTCTGGCCGAATCGCCCCGTATCACTTGAGATGGGCTTAACACGAGTTCGGCCGCTCTGATTGACCGAACCTGAACCGCGTTTGATACTCCCTGAATGCCCGATTCGGAAGCGGCGGTAAACGCGACCGAACCGCCCAAACCATTATATGTAACATCTAAAGCAGCCAAATCGGCCACACCCGATGTAAAATCAGTGTTCTGATTGAGTATGTTGTTAGCCATCGATCCATTGGTCGAAGCGGTTATTACTACAGTGTCGGTCGAGGCATCGAAATTAGTTTTTACATTACCGAAGCTGTCTTTAGCCGTTATAGATGATATATCTGTAAAAGGCACACCCGAAATCTGCGGCGATGCGACGACCACATTTAAAACTCCCAGCGAACCGGGCAAGACATTGATTATAGCTGTCGTATCGGAAAACGCTCCATAGCCACCTCTAATCCGGGTAGTCCCGGTCCGAACGAGAGTTTGCCTGGCATGGCCGGAACCGTGATCGACCGTGATATCATTAAATGTCGGGATAGTGCCATTCGGCGAATTGCTCTGGCCTACGCTGTCGATTGAAACAATCCCCGAAGCGCTGTTGCCGAACCGGTCGACCGCGCCGCTGACATTTAGATTAAACGACACCCCGGCGGTAACCGTGCCGGGATCGGACAGCACGAACGAATTGATTTCATCAGCGAACACATAAATAATTCCTGATGTGTCAGCCAGGCTATTGGCTATATCCCTGGCGATTAGTTTTCTTAGTCCGGCAATTCGGAACAGGAAATTATCGCCGGAGAATTCTTTCTGGCCCGAATCTCCGGGCAAAAACGTATATGGCGCGGGTACGGAATCGGCGTTTGAAAATGTGACCGTCCCGGTATAATTGGTACTTCTATTGCCGAATAAATCCTCGATCGTAACAATCGGATTATTGGCCGGTAATGGAAATGTCTCGCCGGCGGTCAGGCTATCGGGACAATTGCTTAAATCCAATCCGCCAAGCGCGCCGGGGCCAATATTGATATCATCCGTTGTATCCGCGAACGCGCCTAATGTCCCGATAAGTTTAACCGCGTTAGTTAAAACCAGAATCTGATTGCTGCTGCCTGAACCATTATTAACAACTACATTATGGATATTGGGTAAATCGCCGTTTGGAGATGTCGTATTGCCTAATACTGTAACCGTAACCACGCCCGAGGCGTTATTGCCGTATTGATCGTGAGCCGAACTAACAGTAGCGCTAAATGGCACGCCTGCGGTAACATTAGCAGGGGCGGCTATCGTAAATGATACGATCGCGATATTCAAAACCAGAATTGGCTGAGATGTGTCAACCAAACCATTATCAGTATCGGTAATTGTTAAATTTCGCCACCCGGCGATTTCGAAAATGAAATCATCTCCCGAATAGCTTTTCTGTCCGGCATCGGCCACCTCGAAAGTATCCGGCCCCGGTACCATCTCCGGCCCGGAGAATGAAATAATGCCGGTATAATTAGTAGCCAGATTACCAAAAATATCTTTTACCATAACATGCGGATCATTAGCCGGTGAGGGAAACGACTGACCGGCGTTTATCGTATCGGGGCAGTTGCTTAAAATCAGTTCGCCCGGTTCGCCCGGACTTACCGTGATATTCGCGGTCGTATCAACTGCCGCTCCCGATACCCCGGCAAGACGAGTGTTACCTGTTAAAACAAGTTTTTGATTAGCTGAACCTGCGCCATTTGAGATCGCGATATTATTAATAACAGGTAAATCTCCATTCGGAGATATGCCGCCGCCAACCAGCGTAATAGTCACTGTTCCCGATGCGTTATTATTATAAAGATCCCTGGCATTTGCTATTGATAATGTGAAAGGCTCTCCGGCAGTGACCGTTCCCGGTTCCGATAAGGTAAATGAATTAATCGCCGCGGCAGTCACGTTAATCGGTGTCGAACTATCGCTTAAGCTGTTAACCGCATCGGTAATAGTTAAGGTTCTTAAACCGGCGGTTTCAAACGCGAAACCGCCTCCGCCAAATGATCTTTGCCCGGCATCCCCTAATACGAATTCATAGGGTCCGGGAGCGGTTTCGGGTCCGGAGAAAGTGATCGTACCGGTGTAATTAGTCGCCAGATTGCCAAATATGTCATGAACTGTCACAACCGGGTCATTTGCCGGCGATGGAAATGTTTGCCCGGCTGTGAGGCTGCTTGGATAATTGCTCAAACTTATCGCACCCGGCGTACCCGGTGCGACCGTGATATTATTGGTCGTATCCGCGTGCGTTCCGGATGTACCGGCCAGTTTCACTACACCTGCTCTAACTAATACCTGCGAGGCGCTGCCTGTGCCGTTGCTGACTGTGATATTGTTGATTACCGGTAAATCACCGTTAGGCGATGTTCCGCTGCCGACAAGTGATACAGTAACCGTACCCGAAGCGTCATTATTATATTGATCTTTAGCGTCGGTAACTATAGCCGAAAACGAAACGCCGGCAGTAGCATTAGCTTGCGCCGATATGGTAAATGAAGCGATATCATTGCTTAAAACATTTATCGGCGCCGACACACCGGTTAAGCTGTTCGCGGTATCGGTCACGGTCAAGTTTTGCCAGCCGGCTGTCTCGAACGCGAAATTATCGCCTGAAAATGATTTTTGACCGGCATCCCCTAACACGAAAGTATAAGGCCCGGGGATAATTTCAGGCCCCGAAAAAGTTATAGTGCCACTATAATTCGTGGCCAGGTTGCCAAAAACATCGCTGGCGGTCACTACCGGATCGTCGGCCGGTGACGGAAATGTATGCCCGGCGGTTATCGAAATTGGACAATTGGTAACCGCCAATCCTCCGGGTATGCCGGGTTGTACCGTGAACGCGTTGGTAGCATCAATATAAGTACCGGCTGTTGCCTTAAGGATAACCGAACCCGTCTTGACCAGAGTCTGCTGAGCGCTGCCCGCGCCGTTACGTACGTTTATACTGCTTAATATCGGCGATGAACCGTTAGGCGAATTGCCCGCGCCGCTGGAATCGGCGACCGTTATCGTGCCGGAGGCGGCATTGCCGAACTCATCGACCGCGCCGCTGACTGATAAACTGAAAGGCACCCCGGCTGTAGCCCCGGCCGGATCGGACAACGTGAAAGAATCTATATCGGCGGCATAGACCTCGATTGCCGACGATGTATCAGCCAGAGAGGTATCGCTGTTATAAACATGGAATTTGCGAAAACCGGCGGTTTCAAAGATAAAATTATTACCGGAAAAAGAATGCACGCCATGATCTGTGGCCGGAACGAATGTATACGGGCCCGGTAATGTCTCCGCTCCGCCGAAATTAACAGTACCATTATAATTGGTGCTGATATTGCCATATAAATCTCTGACCGTTAAAAGCGGATTATTGGCCGGTGATGGAAACGATTGGCCGGCGGTTATCGTATCTGGATAATTCGTTAGAATGAAATAGCCGATAATTCCCGGCTGGACAGTTATAGTATCAGTTAATTCATCTATAGCATTGACTGTGCCTTTAAGCACTGTCGGTACGGCATTAGTTAAAATCTGCTGGGAAAATCCTGTCCCGTTAGATACGGTGATATTACTGAATATCGGCGGTACCCCATAGGGCGAATTGCCGCCACCACCCGGCATGTCATCGATTATAACTACGCCTGATGCCGAATTGCCATATTGATCGGCCGCGCCGGTTACAGTCAAATTGAAAGCCACCCCGGCCGTTTGACTTCCGAGGGCGGCGAAAGAATATGAATTAATAGCCGCCGCCTGAACCGTTATTCCCGATGATGTTGTTGTATCTGAGCCGTTAGTGACGCTTATCGTTTTAGAGCCGGCTGTCTTCAATACGAAATTAGCGCCGGCCAAACTTACCCGGCCTGAATCCGCGACTTGAAAAGTGTACCGGTTATCGATATCATAAGTAAACGACGCCGAATCATCATTTGAATAAAAATATATCGAATCGGCAAAATTATAGATTCTATTGCTGTTTACATCATAGGCCGTCACAATCACCGAACCGGGAAAAGCGGAGCCGGCGGTAATCAAGGTTGGATAGCCTGTCAGCATGAACCTGTCCAGGTCGCCGGCTACGACCGTAATTAAACCCGATGAATCGGAAAATCCCCCCGAGGCCGCTGTGACATAGCATTGCCCCCGTTTCCTGGCCCTGAAAGTGCCGTTGTCTATCCAGCCGCAGGAATCAACCGTTCTGGCCCATGTAAAACTCAGACCGTTAATGATATTGCCATAAGTATCTTTGCCGGTCGCTGTAAAGACGACAATCGAATCGGATGGTATAGTCATGTCAGCCGATGGCGCTACTGTTACGCTGCTCAATCCGTCGGGTACTATCGTGAATACCTCGGATGATGTCGGCGTGTGAACCATCGTTCCCAGCGAATCGAGGGTCTGAACCGTGACAATATAATTACCGGCAACATTGTTGGTCACCGGACCCAATTCGATATTAATCCGGGAATTGGGCGCCGCCGGCGTGCCCGAATCGAGCCTGATTATCACG
>CAZFSN010000157.1:0-7815 GCA_964521815.1 uncultured Ignavibacteria bacterium
TATCCAGGCGGGTATCGATGCTTCCACTGATGGCGATACGGTGCTGGTGCAGCCGGGGACGTATGTAGAGAATATCAATTTCAATGGGCATAACATTGTGCTGGGGTCGTTGTTTTTAACAACGGGGGATACGAGTTATATATCACAGACAATAATCGACGGCCATCAATTGGGATCGGTGGTGGTATGCAATCATAGCGAGGACAGTACCACGGTTATCGCCGGTTTTACGATTCGGGGCGGGTACGCGGCTCATGGCGGAGGCATTCATTGCGATAGCGTCAGTATCGTAATTCGCGATAACATTATCACGGATAACAACGCCATCGGCGATGATGAGTCCGGCGGCCGCGGCGGCGGTATTTATTGCTATTACAGCGATTACTTTATTCCTGATATAGAAATAAGACATAACAAAATTATCGGGAATATCGCCCATAACGGGCCATATCAGATCGGTATGGGTGGTGGAATATCCTGCAAATGGTGCGATCCCCGGATAATCGATAATATTGTCAGCGGGAATGTCTGCGGCGGCCGGGGATCGATGGGAGCGGGAATATATGGCGATAATGCTGAGGCTATTATCAGTGGAAATACCATTAACGATAATTTAGCCGATTGGGGCTCCGGAATATATTGTAATATGAATTCATATGCGATAATAACGGACAACGTGATTTTTAGGAACATTGGCGGAGGGATCACCTGCCAGAATAATTCGCAGGCGCAGATTATCAATAATACGATCACGGAAAATGCCATATCTTATGGCATTATGTGCGAAGGTCATTCTTACCCTGATATAATGAATAATATTATCTGGAATAATGAAGGTTTCGAAATTCATATTAACGGTCCTGGATCATCGGAGGTCACGTATAATGATGTCAAAGGCGGCTGGGAGGGCGAAGGCAATATCGGCGCCGACCCGCTGTTTTGTGATACTTCTGAAGCCGATTATCAATTAGCCGAAAATTCGCCCTGTGTGGGCGCCGGCTATGAGGGGGTCGATATCGGGGCGCTGGGTGTCGGGTGTGAGGCTGTTGATATTGCCGAGATTGATATTTTGCCTAATCAAATTGCTCTCTGCCATAACTACCCCAACCCTTTCAACGCCTCAACGGTGATTAAATACGAGCTACCCCAGCAATCGCAGGTCACCATCGAAATCTACGATGTCCTCGGCCGCAAGGTGCGTACGCTTATTGACAAACAACAACCGGCGGGCTATCATCAGGCAATCTGGCGCGCCGATGATTTCGCCTCGGGCATGTATTTTTATAAATTGCAGGCGGGGGATTATAGCGAGACGAAGAAGATGCTGTTAATGAAGTAGACAAGCGTTTCCGCTTGTCCGGTCAGTTAATATGATTTTCTTAATTTTACTTTCAACACATTAATCAAAAGCGAAAGTATATAGCCTACGCAAGCTACTGCGATAATAGTCGCGCCGGAGGTGACATTATAGGCGGCCGATATCAGCAAGCCGATCGTTGTGAAAAACGCGCTTAAGATGATTGAAAAAATCATAGTGCGTTCGAGAGTCAGGTGAAATTGCACCATGATTGCCGCCGGAATTGTCAAAAGTGCGATAACGAGAATGACACCAACTGCTCTTATCAGGACTACCACTGTCAGGGCGATCAAGCAAAATAGCAGGATATTCAGCATGATAACCGGCACGCCGGATATCTGGGCGTATTCTTCATCAAAAGTCAGCGCTTTAAATTCTTTAAATAACATAGCGGTAATTATCAATATTACCAGATCAAGGACAGCAATCAGGATCAAATCAGAGGTTGGGACTGTCAGGATACTGCCAAACAGGTAGCTCATCAGATTGGGCGCGTAGCCGGGTGTTTTATCGATAAAGAATATGCCGATAGCCATACCCATCGCCCACATGATGCCGATTAAAGTGTCCTCTCTTCGGCCCGCGTGATGTTTTACCCAGGCGATACCCAGCGCGGAAAACAGGCTGAACACTGTCGCGCCGATAATCGGATTGAAACCGAAATAGTAACCCATGCCGATACCGCCATAAGCCGTGTGCGAGATGCCGCCGGATAAAAAGACTATCCGTTTTACCACTACATAAGTCCCGATTATACCGCAGGCTACACTGGCCAACAGCCCGGTTATCAGGGCATGACGCATGAACTGGAACTGCCAGAGATCGACGATAAACTCAGGCATCATGGTCTCCTTCAGGGCTGTGTCTATGCAAGACTCGATGAGGAGTCCCGTGAGCGATTAAATCAATCGGGCAGCCATACAGCGATTCTATTACTTCGGGAGTGAGATCTTTATGGCCGTGATGATACAATTTACGGTTCAGGCAGGCCACCGATGAGACATGGCGTGAGATCGCACCGATATCATGCGAAACCAAGATGATGGTCAAATCATTATTCAGTTCATGCAGAAGTTCGTACAGGTCGGTTTCGAATTCGGGATCGATGCTGGCGGTTGGCTCATCGAGAAGAAGGATTTTAGGCTGAGAAGCCAGAGCTCGGGCTATTAAAACCCGCTGAACCTGGCCGCCGGAAAGTTTGCCGATCTGCCGATTGGCGTACTTCTCCATCCCGACCTGCTCCATAGCTTTAACAGCCATATCCTTATCCCGGTCATCATATCTGGCTAACAGGCTTGTCTTGTTAATTCGACCCATTAAAACAACATCATGGACATTAATAGGATATTGATTATCGAAAGTCGAAATCTGAGGTACATAACCCATCACGGCCCGAGCCTTAATCGGCGGTTTGCCGTAAATGTATACTTTGCCTTCATCCGGTTTAATCACGCCAAGAAGCGTTTTTAAAAGAGTGGTTTTGCCGCCGCCATTAGGGCCTATGATACCGAGAAAATCGTTGGACATGACTTCGAAACTGATATCCTCAAGGGCGATATCATTATCGAAACTGACGGTAACGTGATCCAGACGTATTACTGAAGTATTGTCCATAATTATTTCATAGCCGCGGCCAGTTTTCCGGCGACTTCACGCATATTGGTTAAATAATCTTTTCGTAACGGATCGATATACTCTACCGAGCCGCCTATTTCGCGGGCTATCATTTTAGCGCTTTCCGAATTGAATTCCGGCGAAGCGAAAACAGTGGTAATACCCTCCTGCCGCGAAATCAAGATGAGCTTTCTAAGATCATCCGCGCCCGGCTCTTTGCCCTCAATTTCCATAGGTAATTGAATGAGATTATAATCTCTGGCGAAATATCCCCAGGCCGGGTGAAAAACGATAAATTTATGTTTACTACATCCCATAAATTGCTTTTCGATTTCTTTATCTAAAGCGGCTAGATCCTGCTTGAATTTAGCGGCGTTGGTTTCGTAATCGCTTTTATGTTCGGGATCTAAAGCAATAAGCCCCCGGGCTATATTGTCCGCTATTATCTCAGTATTTCTTAATGAACACCAGATATGCGGGTCCCGGCCATACTGGTGTCCGGCAGCGCTATCCTCGCTGCCGCTTAAAATCTCTATACCTTCGGCGCAATTGACAATAATCATGTCGGGATTCAAGTCGGCGATTTTCTCCAGCCAGATAGTTTCAAACGGCAGGCCGGAGCCAAGTTTAAAATACATTTTGGCTTTGCTTATCTGTTTCATTTGATCCGGAGTTAAGGCGTAAATTTCCGGGCTGGCTCCCGGCGGGATCAACACCATAGTCTGAAAAGTGTCCACGCCGGCGATACGTTCGACGAATTCAAGCTGGGGGAGAATCGAGACAACAATCAGGTTCGTGTTGTCGGCCAAAGAGGGAGTAGCCATCCCGACAACGGATATAATTACCATTAGCGCGACGATGGCATATACTGAAGCGCGCATTTTTGCGGGCGTTTCTTTCATATATTAACCGACCTTTTTAATATTAGAATTTAGGCTCCTGCTTTCATCCTTTCGATCATGATCGATGGCGAATTCAATTTATCGAAAAATGTCAAATCGTCGCAAATAGCGCCGATTCCTTTGAATATATCCTCCGTACCGGCGGCAAGCGTGATGTTGGCGACAGGCTTGATTCGCTTGCCGTTTCTTACCAGTATGCCGTTGATACCCGCCGAATATTGGCCGGTCACGCTGTGAAGTCCCCAGCCCTGGGTAGTTTTAACTATAATTCCTTTTTTACAGGAAGCTATGACGTCCTCGACTTTATCTTTGCCGGAGGCAATATAGAGGTTGCTGAAAGAAATCTCAGGGTAGGAATAATAATCTCTCCTATGGGCTGAGGCGGTGGATTCGGTTCCCGCTGTGGCGGCGGTTTTCATATCGTACATCACGTTCGTAAGCGTTCCGTGCTCGATAAGGGCGAGCTTTTCCGAGGCAATTCCCTCATCATCGAAAGGCCGGCTGGCTATGCCCCTGAGCATAGTGGCATCATCGTAAACATTAAGGATTGAGTCGGCGAACTTTTCACCTAATTTGCCGGCCAGGAAAGATGAGCCCTTCAAATAGTCTTCGCCGTTTAAAGCGAAGGCCAGTCCATATAGCAGCGATCTGGCTGCCTGTGGAGTAAAGATAATCTCATAATCGCCGCTTTCGACCGCGGTACCGCCGATAAGCTGAATAGCCATGGACGCGGTCTGGTCGACTATATCCTCCGGCCGCGGCAAATCATCGAAATGGCGAACTGAGTATTCGCTTTCGCCGGGAAACATTTCATTATTTTTAGCGGCCGTTACAGATAACCAAATCGTGTATAAAGTAGAATCATAACTTGCATCCAGGCCATTAGTATTAGCCAGGCTCAAAGTCGTGATTGTTTCTTTATAAGAGACCCCATTGGATTGCTTTATAAGAGGATCGTATTGTATGGCCATCTGTTCGAGTCTTTTGAGATATTCGATTTTCCGGTCAATTGATACCCCGGCATAATCCGTACCGTTGATATCCAGATCGGCGGCTTTGGCTAATGGACCTGGTAGAGTTTCGTTTTTATCACCGGTCGTATTTTCCGCCAATTTGGACATCCGCGATACCAAACTATCTATAGCCTGCTCGGAAATATCAGTAGTATGGGCGAAAGCGGATTTGCCGGCCTGGAAAAACCTGATAGCGGTGCCGCCGGGCGTAGATTTGGAGATAGCTTCTACTTCGCCGTCACGCACGCTCAAATACATTTCTTTTTGAGATAAGCCGTAAACTTCCGCCAACCCGGCGCCGGCCCTGACACATTTATCGAGAATTCTTTTCATTAATTCCATGATTTCCTCCTACGCGTTCCCGCCGACCAGAATTCCATCCGCTACCCGAATTGTGGGTATTCCCGCCGTAACCGGCACCCATTGACCTTTGCCGCAAATTCCTACTCCCAGCTCGAGGTTATTCGCCACGGCATCGATATTGGAAAGCACATCGATTCCGCTGCCGATTAATGTCGCGCCAGATACGGGGTAAGTGGTTTTGCCGTTTTCAATAGCATAAGCTTCGCGAACCACGAAATTGAACTGCCCCGATATCGTATCCACCGAACCACCGGATAGAGCGCGGACTAAAAGGCCTTTGCGCGTATCGGCAATTATATCATCCGGTTTGGCCTGGCCGTTAGCCAGAAAAGTATTAGTCATGCGGGGTATGGGAAAATATCGATATGATTCCCGGCGGCCATTGCCTGTCGGCGTGGCGCCGAGCTTTTTAGCCGAGATAAGATCATGCATGAAGCCTTTCAGAATGCCGTTTTCAATCAACACATTTCGCCGTCCCGGGGTTCCCTCATCATCGAATTCGGTCGTACCTCTCGCGTTGGGCCAGGATGAGTCATCTATAAGAGTGACCAATGAGGAGCCGACTTTTTTGCCCATCTTATCCGCGTAAATCGATAATCCTTTATAAATAGCATCGCCCTCCAGGCCATGGCCGACCGCCTCATGTATAAGCACGCCGCCCCAGCCCGGGCTCATAATTACGGGCATCGTGCCCGATGGCGCCGGCCGGGCGTCAAGCATAGTGACCGCTTCCCTGGCGGCGGCTACCGCCCCGGCCGCTATATCGTTGGTATCGAAAAATTCAAATCCCTGATGCGCCGACATCCTGACTCTGCCCATATGGCGTATATCATTTTTCTCGGCCAACACCTCGATAACAACCCAGATTAAGGGGATTTCGTTTTCTATCCGCAAGCCGGTGGAATTGGCTATGCTCCGTTTTTGGACCTGGTCATAGTAAGTAATATCGACTTGCTTTACGTTGGGATCAAAGCTTCGGGCGGCATTTTCCGCTTTTTGAACCAGCTCCATTTTTTGTTTTTCGGGAATCGATTCGACCGGAATTTTCACGCTGATAGTATCCGGAGCTTTGGTTATTATCGGCGCGGCCACGTTAGTAGCCTTGGTACCGGAGGCTATGTAGGCCGCCGTGGCGGCCGCCTCCAAAGTTTTGGCAAAATCGTTGCCATTGATATAAGCGTAGCCGTTATTTTCACCATCGACTGTTCTCACGCCCACGCCGCCGGCCAGACCGACAGTCGCCGCCGAAAATGCCTGCTGGGACATTTTGAATGAAAGCGATGAGATTTCCTCGATATATATTTCGGAAAAATCTCCGCCCCGGGCAAGAGCGTTGGCCAGAATAGATTTTATCTGCTTTTCGCTGAATTCCGGTCTCATCGAGGGGCCACAAGCGGAACTGCTTAATATGCCGAGTAGCCAGGGAGAGCAGGCCGTGGCCGCCGATATGGCTGCCGTTCTCTTTAAAAATTCTCGCCGATCTATCTTCATTGTCTCTCCTCTAATTCGAATGATTTCATTTAATCAAACCAACAACATCGCTTGAGTCAATAAATATTAAGCGTCCCGCGTTTTACTTAATATCAACCTTTTTAATTGACATCAAGTTCGCGGCTAATCATATTATATACAACATGAAAAGCTGGATTTTCAACGGTTAATTTATTGTATTTTGGAGGGTTTTATCAGTCAGCCTGTATTGAAATTCAGATCGGATCTGGAAATCTCCCGGCAGGACTCGTCGGGCCAGATAGTCTATGTTATTAAGGATCCGATATCGGGGAAGTTCTTTCGGCTGAAAGAAATGGAATATTTTATTGCCGGGCTGTTTGACGGCCAAAACGATATCGAGGCTGTAGCCGCCAAATTCGAGGAAAGATTTAAAGCTAAAATCAACCCGCAACAATTAGAGAAATTCGGGTCTAATCTGGCCGCTATGGGATTGCTTGAGGGCGCCGAACGACCGGTCAAGCAAGATAGCCGGCAGGCTAAAAAATCGCTTTTCAGGAAGATTCTATTCATAAAATTGAAAGCCGTCAATCCGGAAAAATTTATCGAATGGACCTATAAGAAAGCCCAACCATTCTATAGCCGGGCCGCGATTAGACTATATATATTTTTAACGATTTTAGCCGGGATAATTACTATCAGCAATTTCGCCGACATGAAATTCCAATTGAAAAGTTTCTTCGTGCCTGAAATTATCCCTCTGGTCTGGATAACGATTTTCTTCGTTACGTTGCTTCACGAGTTTTCGCATACTTATAGCTGCCGTCTTCACGGAGGAAAAGTTACGGATATGGGTTTTCTGCTTTTATATTTCCAGCCGTGTTTTTACAGCAATGTTTCGGATGCTTACTTGTTTCCCGATAAAAAGAAGCGAATTGCCGTAACCGTGGCCGGGATTATCAGCCAGATTGTAATCTGGGCGCTGGCGGTGCTTGTCTGGCGGATCACCGAGATGGATAACATAATTAATACTGTGGCTTTTATAATTATCGCGCTGTCGTTCGTGGGTATTACTTTTAATCTAAATCCGTTATTAAAATTGGATGGCTACTATTTC
>CAZFSN010000158.1:0-7779 GCA_964521815.1 uncultured Ignavibacteria bacterium
TTTACCGGAATTAGCCGGTCAAAATGATATGTTGAGTCTCAGAGAGGATTACAAACAGGCCGTAGCCTCAACGGAGATGGCAAAGTTGGCCCGAAAAATCAAAAAATCAGCCTATTTTCCAAGTATATCGGCATTCGGCGCTTATGATTTGCGCAATGGCTATCAGCCCGATTTGGACAAGCTGGAAAGCAATTATTCCGTAGGAGTTAATCTCAACTGGCTTTTATTCGATGGTTTCGCCCGTCGAGCCGAGATTTCCAAACAGGATTATTTAACGAAAGCAGCCGGCTATATGGCCGATGATTTATCGCTTAGAATACCGGTTGAAGTAAAAAACGCGCGTCTGGCGCTGGCCAATAGCGAATCCAGGATCGAAGTGGGAAATCAAACATTAATTGTAGCTGAAAAAGCGATGTCTATAGCCCGAATCAGGTTTGATTTGGGCGATATCTCGATGATAGAATTTCTGGAGGCTGAAAACCAATATTCGCAAGCTAATCTGGGACTTCTGAAATTGAAATATGACTATTTACAGACTCAATTAGACCTTAAATCGGCGGCAGGCTATTATCCCGAACTTAAAGCTCTAAATTGAAAATTGTACTGAATTTTTAACGGATAATAAACTTTTTTGCGTAATGTATTAAGATATAGTCAGATAACCCGAATAATGTAATTAATAAGCTTGCCTTTTTCCGGGGTTTATTATAAAGATATTAAAATTAAGGAAGATGGCAACTTTAAGGATTAGATAAGCATAAAGATATTTAGCAAAATAAGATTACAGGAGGGAATATGAGAAAGGCATTTATAGTTTCGTTAGCCATGCTAATAGTTATGGCATCGATAACTTCAGCTGTCGAATGGAAAAGCAGAACCGGACTGGGGCTTCGCGGCCCGCTTTTCGCGCCAATGATTACCGGCTCTAATTTTTCGGGAAACGGCACTAATGAACCATTCATGATGGGCCTGGGCGCCAATGTCGAATTTAAATACGGTCTCTCGAACAGTTTCGTAC
This sequence comes from uncultured Ignavibacteria bacterium, assembly GCA_964521815.1. Lineage (GTDB taxonomy): Bacteria > Zixibacteria > MSB-5A5 > UBA10806 > 4484-95 > JAAEQD01. Next base: position 1,019 of record CAZFSN010000158.1, read on the forward strand.
TGGGCTTGTCGGGCGGGTATTGGACTACATATGATGATAAATTAGCCGCCGATGACCAGTCATTTAAGCTCAATAAAAAAGATAACGCCTCGACGAAATTAAAAGTCATACCGATAGGTTTGACCGGGCAATATTATTTCATTCCGGAAAGCAACGTTCAACCGTTTCTATTGGGCGGCCTCAGTTTGCATATGGCCAGTTTCGAGAATCTGGAATCTTCCGGCAGTTTCTCTTCCAAAGACCTTTACGCCAAAGTCGGCGCCGGTTTCAATTTCTGGATTGGCGAGAGTTTCGCGTTCGATTTCAGCGGCCGATTTTCTTATCTGCTGACTAATCTCTCCAATGATTTTCCGGAGAACTCCAGCCTGTTGCCATCCAGCCTGACAAATGTCAAGCCGGATGATACCGCGACCCGGCCATTTTTGGCGGTGCTGGAACCGAGTGTCGGCATAACCTATTTTATTGGCGGGGCCAAAGATTCCGACCACGACGGGGTTAAGGACAAATTCGATCAATGTCCGGACACTCCACAAGGCGCACTGGTCGATCAATATGGTTGTCCGCTCGATTCGGACGGCGACGGTGTTTATGACGGTCTCGATCTTTGCCCGAATACACCCGCCGGCGCGATTGTCGATATCACCGGCTGTCCGCTGGATGCCGACAATGACGGCGTGCCGGATGGCATAGATCTGTGCCCGGATACGCCGGTTGGTGTTGAGGTAGATATCTACGGCTGTCCGCTGGATAACGACAAGGACGGTATACCCGATTTCAAGGATCAGCAGCTCGATACGCCGTTGGGCGCGATTGTCGACAACAACGGCGTGGCTATTGACAGCGACGGCGACGGTGTGCCGGACGGCATAGATAAATGCCCCGACACGGGCGCGGGCGTAGCGGTCGATGAGTTCGGCTGCCCGCTGGCCAAACCGATCACTGATAAGATCGTACTCAATATCAAGTACGCCTCCGGCTCCGCCAAACCCGATGAAGCAGCCATGCTGGTTTTAGATGATCTGGCCTCGCGCCTGAAAATCTATAAAGATGTAAAGATCGAGATCAATGGCTATACCGACGCGCTGGGACGTGAAAGCAGCAATATCAAGCTATCGCAGGCCAGAGCGCAGGCCGTGCAGGATTATCTCGAATCTAAAGGAATCCCGGTCGACAGAATGACAGCCAGAGGCTACGGCGAGGACGAGCGGTTCTTTATCGCGACTAACGATACCCCCGAAGGCAGGCAAGCCAACCGACGGGTCGAAATCGTGCCGGTTATGCAGAAATAATAAATGATTGATAATTGATTTCTGGACTGCAGAATATTTAAGGGCGGCTGTCAGCCGCCCTTTTATGCCTGTTTCTTAAGGAAGGGATTCCTGACAGCGCGGAAAATATAGAATCTTAAAATTACCTGAAATAAGTTTCCATTCTATCGAACGCTTTATTGATCTCCTCTTTTGAAACACAGAAGGATAATCTCAAATGGCCCTGACCTGTTGGCCCAAAGGCTATTCCGGGTGTAGTTGAAACTCTGGCTTCTTTTAAGAGCTTTATGCAAAATGAGGTAGAATCTTTGCCTTCTTCTAACAATATCCTGGGAAACATAAGATATGACCCTCCAGGTTTATGATAATCAAAGACCGGGCTGAGTTTGTCCAGCCGTTCACACATGAGATTCCGTGTCAAAAGATAATGTTCTCTGAATTTAGCGATACAATTTTGGGACCCTTGCAATGCTCCCAAAGCAGCATATTGCGAGACTACCGGGGCGCAGATTGCAAAGGGAATATGGGCTTTGGTAATTTGCGGAATGAATTCCTCATCCGCATGCAGATAGCCTATACGCCAACCGGTCATAGCGTATGTTTTAGTGAATGTGTAACAACTGATTACATTTTTGATCATTTCAGGAATTGAGGCAATACTAAAATGCCTATGGTTATCGAAGGTAAAATATTCGTAAGCTTCATCGGTAATTACCATTAGATTATTTTCCAGGGCAATCCCCGCTATTTGACGAAGTTGTTTTTCACTGAACACCGTACCGGTCGGATTACTCGGTGAACAATATATAATCGCTTTTGTCCTGGGAGTAATTGCTTTTTTTATACCCTCAATATCTAAAGTAAATCCATTCTCTTCATTCGTGGGAACCAGGACGGGCTTGCCCGATGCTATAGTTACGATTCGAATATGGGTCGAATATGTTGGCGACGGCAAAATTACTTCATCGCCGGGATCGATAACAGCCATAACAGCGGCGGATAGCCCTTCGATAGCGCCCACGGTAACGAGTATTTGAGAAATATTGGCCTCAATATCGTTAATTTTTTTAAGTTTCCCGACAATCTCTTCCCGCAATTTAGGCAAACCTGCATTTTCGGAATATCCGCCAACCAAGCCTTTCCTTATAGCCGAGACTGCCGCTTCTTTGATATGTTCGGGTGTATCGGAGGTTGGTTTGGCCCATGATAAAAACGCTACATCGTCCACTCCCTTGGATAATCTCGTCATTTCATGGATGGCAGATTTTCCTATCTGCAAAACCCTATTTGATATTTTAGCGTTTTCATTCATTTCGGCTCTCCTGTCCTTTTAATATCATTTCAATATATTTGACATAAGATTATTCTTTACAGTTCAATTGCTCTGTCTACTCTTCCCTGAAATAAGGGCTTTTTGATCAGTCAGGGAATCAACTATCGCAAGGGCAAATTCTTTTGTGGATTCGGGTCTATTGGCGGTAATTATATTACCCGAAATTTCAACAGGATTGCCGGTGAAAAACGCCCCCTTCGAACGCAAATATGTTGCCGATGAATAATAAGCCGTAGCTTTTTTGTTTTTCAATAAGCCGGCATTTGCCAGAATGACCGGGGCCAGACAAATAGCACAAATCAGTTTGCCATATTTATTTGCATCTTTCAACAGGTTGACAACTTCATCACTATGCCAATACTCAATCGAACCGACTCCACCGATTAATATGATCGCATCGAACTGTTTTGCATTGACTTCCCTGATTACCAAATTAGTTGTAACTGTAGTTCCATATATTCCTTCGGCCGTCTTTTGAGATGATGCCACTATGACTTTAGCTAAAGCTTTTTTAAAAATAGCAGAGGCTTCTTCATACTCCTCTTCCTGAAATTTTTTATGAGGAAGTATCATAAGAATATTTCTGTTGGACAAGGATTTCTTAGTCATACAAACTTTCTAATCAAACATCCTTGTAATTATCAATTATAAGCTAATCTTACCGCCTCATCGGCCAGCGTGCTTTTTATGATTTCTTCAAATTCCGGCGAATCCCAGGTTTTCAGCTTTTCATGTGTCTCGAAATATTTTTGAGGTATCGGATGAGTCCCCATGATTACTTTCATATTGTATTTTTCTTTAATAAAATCCCGAAAATAAGACAAATAAGGACAGGGCGGATAGCCGACTATCAAGCCCGTGGCGAAATGAATGACCTCGGCGCCATTCTTTTTCATTTCCTCCGGGGCATATTCGATATTTCCGCCTGGACAGCCGCCGCAAGTAGTATAGCCCACCATTTCAACTTCTTGATTTTCGTAAATACTGAACGCTCCCTCTCTGTTTTTCAGGGCGCGAAAGCATTTCCCGCCGGCGCACAAACGGTAGCGATCGCAAATTATAATTCCCAGTTTTAATTTATCAGCCATTTTTCCCTCCATTGAAATGATTCCCGGAGATTGCCGATTTATCGCTGTTTTTTATCTGATACTTTAAATTGTCAATTAATGATTCCTGCAATCCCCGTGGTCATGCGCTTTAAAACCCGGCTCATCACATAAATTGCCGCCGGTAGCCAGTTCATCATTCAGAAATGCCTTAACTATATCTTCCGGTTTCTGAGCCGGCGCGCCGCATATGACTTTGACACCGCTTTGTTGAAACAGGTCTATCGCCCGGCCGCCCATACCGCCGGCGATGATATGAGTACAGCCAATTTCCTTAAGCCAGGCCGGCAACACGCCGATATCGTGAGGCGGCGGATTTAAAGCTTCGACATGTTCGATCTTTTTCGATGCCGGATCAACATCGATAATTGTAAAAAGCTGACAATGCCCAAAATGGGGACATAACAAACCGTTCTCGGTTGGGATGGCGATTTTCACGAAAATTACTCCTTGTTTAATTTAGTTTCTAGTTTCTACCAGCCAGACTGTTGGCAAATTTAAAATATGTGTTCAGGCAGGTCGTAGCGAAGCGTGACCTGCCTGCCAAGCTCCGTCAGGTCACACCCTTGCAGGCACGACCTGACGTAACATATGCAAACTTTCGGTTTTTTCCTGTTTTGTCAACAATCTCACTGTTTTCTAAACAGCTTTCTTGTTCAGTTGCTCTTTTTTAATTAAAGTTAATTGTTCACCGATACTTATCCAAATATTATTTATAATCTGCACTCCTTTTGTATCGGCTACCGTCACGTACGATTTTCCTTGAATCTGGGCCTCGGTGAATTTATTATCGAATGGGATTTTACCATGTGTTATAAGATCATTAGTTTCGGCGAACCTTTCAATTTGCCCGGTAAGCTCCGGGTTAATATCGCATTTGTTGATACATAAACCCGTTCGAACGCGGAAATGCCGGGCCAGATCTACCAGTCTTTTCATATCATGGATAGCGGAAAGCGACGGCTCGGTGACGATTAATAAATATGTCGCGCCGGTTACCGAGGCTATTACGGGGCAGCCTATACCAGGCGGCCCATCGATAATGACTATTTCCTTGTTCGTATTTTCGGCCATATCACGCGCTTGAGTTCTAAGCAGTGAAACAAGCTTGCCCGAATTGGCTTCGGCAATACCGAGACGGGCATGGAAAAACGGGCCGGATTTAGAATTCGATTTGAACCACTTGCCGCTAATTACGCTTTCGAAAGTTATGGCGTCATCCGGGCATACCTGATAGCATAAGCCGCAACCTTCACAAGCAAAAGGATCAACCCGATAGCTTTCACCAGATGAATCATTTAGATGCTTAATAGCGTCAAAAAGACATTTTTCTTCACAGATACCGCATAATGTACATTTATCATTAATTATCGAGGCCTTTTTACTGGATGAAAAATCGTGTTTTTCCAGAATTGAATGCTCGATTATAAGATGCAGATTGGCGGCATCAACATCACAATCGACTAATATAGCGTCTTTCGCCAAAACCGCCAATGAGCCGACTAAACTAGTTTTGCCTGTGCCGCCTTTACCGCTGGCAATCACCAACTCAACCATATCCGACCCTTTTCAATATCTTTTGATAAAGCTCCTGCATCTCATTATTAAAACCACTGTTCAAATCAATTATCAGTTTGCCATTAGAGTAAGCTATCGCGATATCTTTGCTAAACGGCAGTTGAGTCAGTATTTCTATACCCTTATCCCGGCAAAATTTTTCAACGCGCTTATCGCCCATATCGGATCGATTAATAACTACTCCAAAAAGCAGCCCCAATTTCAACAGCATTTCATATGCTAGTTCCAGATCATTTAGACCAAACGGAGTGGGTTCGGTAACCAGCACGACATAATCGCTGCCATTTACCGCTTCTATAACCGGACAGGATGTCCCGGGAGGAGAATCAATAATTATGGTCCCTGCCGCCGGTAATAATTTTTTCAATGCTTTGGTAACCGGCGGCGCCATAGCCTCGCCTATATTAAGTTTGCCCGATAAGATTTCCAGCCCGCGAAATGTCCCTTTTTCAATCTTACCGATTACTCTGGGGCTGTCAGTTATAGCTTTTTCCGGGCAGAGTTCGATACACGCCCCACAGCTATGGCATAATGACGGAAACACCAGCGGCTCGGGTCCCAGAATGGCGATAGCATTAAACTCACAGACATCCGCGCATATGCCGCAAAGATTGCACTTGTTCTTATCGATTTCAGGAGTGAGCGCTTTGACATCGATTGCCTCTTTCATGTCGGGCGGTAAAAAAATATGACCGTTCGGTTCCTCGACATCACAATCGGCGTAGGTAACACTTTCGTTTTCGGCGGCAATCGAAACCGCCATGTTAGTGGCAAGGGTGGTTTTTCCCGTACCACCCTTGCCGCTGGCGAATGCTATTTTCAAGGCAACTCTCTTCCCACTTACCCTCTGTTCATAACCGCGCCGCACTTTGGGCACTTTATTTCATAGCAGGGCACGCCTCTTTTATGCGGCATTGAAGCGCCGCATTGGGGGCAAACACAATTGCCGCCGGGCCCTACACCGCGACCGCCGCCTTTACCCATACCGCCGCCTTGACCGCGCCCTTGCCCGCCGCCGCTTCCACGACCGCCGCCGCTTCCACCTTGCATAATCATACTCTCTAATCGCCTTCCTTTTTAGCCTGAATTTCATCCAGACGCCGGTTTATGTCATCCAGCTCCGATTTCAGGTATTCGGCCTCTTCCTTCAGGGCCGCTCTCTCGTTCTCATAATAAGGGCCGGCGGCATATTCGGCTGGATAGCCATAATCTGGGCCGAACCATGCGCCGCGTCCTCTGCCTCTTCCGGGTATGCCTGTAGCTAAAAAGCGATGACGCCAGCCACGGCCATAGCCTCCGCCAAATCCGAAAGCATAGCCCATACCGCCGCCGCGGCCAAAACCGCGACCGCCTACGGGATTAGCGAATCCCGGCATACCGTAACCGGCGCAAAAACCGGCTACTCGACCCGTTCTCGGGCCCGCGCCTAACGGCCCCGTTCTGTCTCCACCTGGCATAATTTGTCCTCCTTCTTAA
>CAZFSN010000159.1:0-7747 GCA_964521815.1 uncultured Ignavibacteria bacterium
CTAAAGTATTTACTATCTCATCTGAATGTCAAGATTAAAAGAGTCGTGGAGTTTCACAGAAAATTTCGGTAAGTTGGTTAAGCTTATGAAGACTACTCCTATCCAGGTTGTGTCGGGTCGTAGGGCGAAGCCCGTGACCCGACACTGAGTTACCCTCTTATACCGCCGGGTCACGCCCTGCGGGCTACGACCCGGCAGAACTAATTGTATAGTGGTTTTAAAAACAAAAATATTTTTTGTAAGATTCGGCGGTCTCGTCAAACAGGAATTAATAGAAGAATTGTCTGCGAAGTTTTGGCGGATTTTAAAATTATGAAGTGAATCAGCCTATGGATATTTCTGTCGGAGCCCTGTATTTAAAAATATGAAACATATAACCGGCTTTGAACAAGGAGAAAAATATGATGAACTTGATACGAATAATGAAAGGGGGGGTATTAGCTTAGCGTCATTATTTAACAACAAACTAATTAACCTGTCGCATCTGTGATTTTACACGACAACAAGAGAGGTAAAAATGAACAGAATGATAATATGTTTAGCGTTTTTCGCGGTGTTATTGTTCGGCCTTGTCCAGGCGGCTGAATTATCGAAAACCATGCCGATGAAAAACCATAAACAATTAGTCGGGAATGAAACTCTGCCAAACGTCGATGTTTACCCGTTTCAACCGGGAACGACCCTGAATACGATAATAGGTACGACTTTTTACGAATATCAATCAAACGGCTCTTCCGGAGACAGAATTGTGATCTGCGATGACGGCAGTATTTATTTCAGCTGGATGAAGCTGTTTGGCTGGCCTTATCCACCGGCGCCCCGACACATCTATTACAACTGGATCAGCCCCGAGGGCGACCTCCGTTACCCAGATGGCTATCAAATAAGTGATATCAGCGGCTCCGGATATTGTCAGATGAGTTATTATAATGGCAACCGCGGGACAATCGCTTACCACTGCGAAAATGGCACCAATCCTACATTTGTTACGCTGGCCACCGAATGGGATCCGCCCGGGGACGGTTTCTTCGACTACTATAACCCTCCGGATGAGATATTTCCCCAATCTGACGCCAGCCCGGGTCGGCTTTATTGGCCATATATCGTTGTCGATCGCAATAATTATATACATATCGTGAGTACCGAAAACACCGAACGCCGCATACAACGGATGGCCTATACTCGCTCGCAGGACGGCGGCGCTACCTGGATAAACCTTCAACTGGTGGATACCGTACAGGTCATATCCAGCGTGCTGGACGCTTCCCCCGTTTCCAATCGGGTTATTCTGGCCTATTCCAAAACTCAAGATACGACGACCCAGTGGAATAATGACATCGTATATTTCTCTGCAAGTTCCGGTACGAATTGGGATTGGCGCTATGGCATGATCAATGTCACGGATTACGGCAATGATGACGATTTACTCTGGGCTTACACTGATCTTGATGCTATAATCGACTACAACGATTACGTTCACATAATCTGGAACGCCCAGTGGGTAACTGATAGTATTTACTATAAAACTTATTTATTCCATTACAGCGAAGAAACAGGAGAAATCACTGAAATAACTCACCACCCCGATTCGCTATGGGCCAATATCTCCGGTGTCTGGAATCGGCCGGTCTGTAAAATGAATCTGGGCGTAATTGAAGACGATCAATTTTCATCGGCCGTGTTCGTGACCTGGACACAATTCGATACTTCAGACGTTTCAGCAGCGGGATACGGCAACGGGGAACTTTATACGTCATTCTCCCTGGATGGAGGAAGCACCTGGTCAGTTCCGGTAGATCTCACGAATTCCCATTCGCCGGGATGCTTCCCCGGAGAATGCGAAAGCGACCACTGGTCGAGCCTGGCTGACAGAGTCGAATTAATAGATAACCGTTTTGCCAAGTTGCGCTATACATATATAAACGATAGGGATGCCGGAGCGGTTATTCAGGATCCCCCCGAAGGGGTTGCAACCGATAATCCGGTTATATATGACGAATTCATAATTGACTTAATGAACGCTGTCCCTGAAACCGACAATCTGCCGAATAATTTCAGCTTAAACCGGAACTACCCCAATCCGTTTAACGCCAGGACGACTATTTCGTTTGAACTGGAGAATCCATCGCCTGTTTTGCTGGAGATATTCGATATTACCGGCGCGAAAGTCAAAACACTCATAGATAAATTCATGCCCGCCGGTTCTCACGAGATTAACTGGGATGCCGGCGATGTCGCATCCGGTGTGTACTACTATAAGCTGACAGCCTCGAACAGTTCGGAAACAAGGCAGGCGGTACTGATAAAATAAACGACTGCTGATTAAATCAGGAAATTGCTTCACCCGGGGCAAGGTACATAATTCAGAACCTTGCCCCGTTTTTTTTACCATTGCTTAAGAAAATTTTATCCGTTAAAAATCTGTAATATTAAGTTTGACAAAATTACAAATTGATAATACCTTTCATTCATGTTTAAATATTTATTATTGATACCATGCCTGTTAGCCTTAACCATTAGCTGTGCCGACAAGCAATCGCCGCGCGGTGTCACGATGGAATTCGTCGGATCGGTAATTGAAGGCGACTCCCTGGCCATCGAAAAGCTTCTGGATGTCGACATGATGGTGGACAGGCGTATGAAAATGATTCCGCCGGTCGATTCAATCCAAACTCATGAATATTTCCGCGATGCCATTATCCGGAATCTTACCGGCAATGGCGGTACCCGCGCTTTCTGGAAAAGCATTCTGCCGGTTGTCAATGAGGAAAAAGTCGATGGCGATACGGCCCACGTTGAACTGACATTGATGAATCAAACCTCGGGCGCAATCCAGTACTTGATGGTCGATCTTTATCACGGCAAATCGGGCTGGCGGGTTTTTCAGTTTCTATGAAAATCGTAATTGCTTTAAGCGGAGCTTTTTTATCGGCCATACTGCTTCTGGCTTTGGTCGATGTTTACACGCCCGGCCGGAACATGCTGAATTTGCCGATATTCATATTCTTTTTCGTGATCTGGAGTGTCGGTTTCGGCTATGCCACGATCGAAGCTAATCTTAAAAAAAAGATCACAGCCGTCTTGGCGATTGAGGGCATAGCTCTGGCCGGTTCATCCGGCTACTTCATGTTTACCCGCGGCTTCAGCGAAAACATATTCGGCTTGACACTGGGTGTAGCGTCGCTGGTGATAATGATTCTTCTGCGGACAAAAAAGGAAGAGGAATAAACACTATTTAAGCATTAATACTTTAGCGGTCGCGGCACAGCCGTTGGTCAACTCATCCCCTGCGGCGCGAAGGCTGATAAAATATATCCCTGAAGGTACTCCCGATGCCTTCCATTCTATAAAATGCTGACCGGCTTCATAGAAACCATCGGCGAGGTTCGCGACGTGTCGCCCATTTATATCGTAAACATCCAGCGTTATGGGGGAACTTCTTTTTAACATAAAATTAACTGTCGTTGACGGATTAAAAGGGTTGGGGTAGCAATTTACGATTTCGAATTCGGTCGGCGCGGCCGGATTTATTTCATCGATACCAACATAAGGTTCATAATATACCACCAGAAGCATATTCCTGTCGGCGACCAGGGTAAAACCGTTATAGAATGCTACGCCCAGAGCGCTACCCGGGGTATTTAGGTTTTGCATAAATACCAGACTCGCCGGATTGCTGATATTGATAGCCGCCAGCCCGGTTTCGCCATCCGCCAGATAAGCGATCGTATCGGCAATGGCGATTTTGTTTAATGATCCATTGGTGTTATAGCTGCTCAATCTGGATGGATTCAAGCAGTCTGAAATATCATAAATTATCATACCGGTCTGGCCGCAGGCTAAGCACATCAAATTGTCATCGAGAGTTATATCGACACAATCATAAGCGAATGGAATCGTGTTTTTATAAACCGGATTAGTCGTATCGGCCAGCGAATAAATTTTTATGCCGCTTCCATAGGTCGATAAATAGATTATGGTGTCATCGACGGCGACCGAACCAAAGTAATCTCCATCGATAAAACCGGCTTGATGAATATCAAATGGATTCGATACGTCCAGAATTACCAGGCCATTAAATAAATCAGCCGCGAACAATAAATCTCCGGCCAAATAAATATCATTTACGGTGCCGGGCGTATTAAAATTATCGACAAGCAATGGATTGGTTGGACTACCTACATTGACAATGGTAACTCCATTATTCCAATTGGCCAGGTAAGCGTAATTATCACGGACAACCACGTCATTTATCCAACCCGTATTTTGAAAAGTCCCGACAGGGCTTGGCGCGATCAAATTGGTCAAATCATAAATTCTGAGCCCGGCTTCGGTATCGGCTATCAATGCATAATGGCCATAGTTTGCAACGGCTTGCGCGTGCCCGGGAGTAGGCATCCCGCCAATAATCTGCAACTCCCAATCACCCTGACCGTAACTGCTTGAAAAGTACGAAATTGCCAGGATTGCCATGATTATCACTCGGTTTCGCATATTCATTCCCTATATAGAAACGCAAATAATATACCATTATTGTCTAAATAGACAAGAAGTTTTAAATATTCTTATTTATCTGTCAATATCTATGGTACTGCTTCCGGCAATGGATATTAATCTTTCTCCAATTCATCCGAATTTTCATTGAAAACCTCTGTCAAAAGCGTATAATACCCCTATGCGAAACGTCATCCGGAATATGTATAAACAAAAAGGGTTATTTATCTGCAAACACCCTCTACATGAACGCTTTGATTTCGAGGTTTCGCCTTTTCATATACTCAAGCAAAAAAAGTGTTATAAAGAAGGCTGCGTCGAATTCCTGTGGCAATGTAAAATCGGGACCAAGGGCAAGAAATGTCCGCGAGGCTATCAGCATGTCGGGCGTAATTGTTTCTCCTGTAAATATTATCATGAGGAAAAAATCTGCCGCGTGCCGTCGGCAACAGTCGATAACCCGGAACTTGAATCTTTTTTCAAAGAACTGGATGAGTATGAATATTGGCTGTCGACAGTCGAAGGTTTACGGGTCGAATTTTCAGGTATCGTATCATCGGTGCATCCGTTGCTGGTAAAAATCGTCGATAACGGAAAATCCAACATCCGCCTGAATGGTTTCTTAATGAAGTTCGATACCGGTTATATCGGTTACGATTTATATGATGACCCGCTCTATTTGCAGGTGGGCGGGCGTTTTCTATCACGGTGGCGGCCGGCGCCCGGCGATGAGATCGCCTGTGAGGCCGAGTTGAAAAATGACCGGGGGCGAATCGTCCTCTATAAACCATCACGTTTCGATATGACCAGAAACGGCTCTCAACCTCTTATCGACTATTCCAAAGCTTTGGTCGGGAAAACCACCGGAGCGGAAGTTTTAGATGACATATCTCTCTGCCGCGATTGCCCGTTTGGGGCGTTGATGGATATTCATCAGATCCGCCCCAGAGAAAACCGCTATCGCCGGTTTTATTGCTTGAGAGGAATAGATAATGCCGCTACTTGCCCGGTGCGGTTGGCAAAAATTCTGGATGACCATAAAGAAGGCGCGGCCCAGATTTAAAAGGAATTGCTATGACTTTGGATAATAAACTGATTCTGGTTGTCGGCGCGACCGGCTTTCTGGGACAGCCGGTGGTTTATATGCTCGATCATTTCGGTTTCCCGGTACGTCTTTTAAGCCGTGACCCGGACCGGGCGGCGAAAATATTCGGCCGGCATTTCGATATAGTCAAAGGCGATATCGCCGATTACGAATCTCTGGAAAAAGCCGCTGAGGGCTGTTTTGGCGTGCATATCAATCTCAAAGGCGGACCCAAACCAAAAGATTTTGACCGCATCGAACATCATGGCACGGAGGCTATTGTTAAAGCGGCCCAAAGACAGGGAGTAACACGGATAACATACTTATCGGGCGCTTCGGTCGCCAAAGATCGTTCGTGGTTCGCTCCGACTAAAGCCAAGTACAATGCCGAACAGGCCATAATCCAAAGCGGTCTGGAATACGCTATCTTTCGGGCTACCTGGTTTATGGAATCATTGCCCCTTTTCGTGCGGGATAATCAGGCCACGATCATGGGCAAACAGCCGCTGGGCATCCACTGGCTGGCCGCCGAGGATTACGCCGGGATGGTGGCCAAGGCATACCTTCTGGATGGCCCGCTAAATAATATATTCCTGGCCTGGGGGCCGGAGGAATACACTTTTAATAAAGCGCTGGAGATATTCTGTTCCATCAATTATCCCAATGTAAAAGTCAATAATGTGCCGCTGGCGGTTCTGCGTTTTTTCGCGGCTATCACTTTTTCCCGGCCGCTTAAAGAGGTCTTGCCTTTAATGAGGTATTTCGAAAAGCATGGTGAAGTCGGCGACCCTACTTCGACTGATGAAATGCTCGGCGCGCCGCAAATTACGCTTGAGGAATGGTGCAGGGACTATAAATCGAAATCCGATTCAAACTAATTAGTGAATTAAACGACCATGTCGGCCAAGCCGTTTTCAATAGAATCCAAGATAGCCATACTCGAAAAAAATACCCCGGCAGCGCTGGAGTATTTATCTGACTGTACTGTCTGCCCCCGCGAGTGTCATATTGATCGAACTGCCGGCGAACTCGGCGAATGCGGCATGCCGGCCGAACTCAAAGTCTCATCGGCTAATTTACATCATGGCGAGGAACCGCCGATTTCCGGGACAGGCGGGTCAGGCACGATATTCTTATCCGGCTGTAATCTTCACTGCCAATACTGCCAGAACTACCCAATAAGCCAATATCGAAACGGTTCGTTCTATTCGACCGAAAAAGTTGCCTCTATGATGATAAACCTTGAAAAACGAGGGGCGCATAATATAAATTTCGTCACGCCCACGCATTACGTGCCGCAATTGATGGAGTCCATGCTGATCGCTTATAAAACCGGCTTGACTGTACCGATTGTATATAATTCATCGGGTTATGACTCATTAAAGATGCTAAAGCTATTGGATGGCGTAATCGATATTTATATGCCCGATATGCGTTATGCCGACCCGGACCATTCCGCCAGATATTCCGATGTTGCCGACTACCCTGAAATTAACCGGATAGCGATCAAGGAGATGCATCGCCAGGCAGGGATTCTTCAAACTGAAAATGAAATCGCTACGAGGGGACTTTTGATAAGGCATCTGGTACTGCCGAATGGTATATCCGGTTCGAAGATCATATTCGATTTCATCGCCAGGGAAATTTCACCCGATACTTTTGTGGCGGTTATGAGCCAGTATTTCCCCGCCTATAATGCCTGCAATCATCCCGATATTGCCAAACGTCTTACTAAATCGGAATATAACCAAGCTCTGGCCTGGTTCGATGAGGCAGGGCTGGTTAATGGCTATATACAGCCTTATTTTGGTTAACTAAAGTGCCAGGAAAGAATCGGCATGAGATTTGGGCCGAATATTGATATGCTCGGTTCCCCGCTTATTCTGATTGCAAAGAGTTTTACTTATATTGCCTGCCGGCCCTGTCAAACCGCCGATACACAGATCGGGAATTTTCAAAACGGGCACATCAGTCTTGGGATATTGTGGTTTTTTATCCAGTGATATCATTGTATCTCCTTGATTGTAATAAGCGGGAGGTTTAATTTATTCCCAAATTTCTTACTTTGACTTTAGTTTGTAAATTCCTGGTTCTATAACCGCCCTCAAATGTCTCATCGCTTCGCTCGGTTCTGGAGGTCATGTTTATTACCACCTCGCGTATCATATT
>CAZFSN010000160.1:0-7725 GCA_964521815.1 uncultured Ignavibacteria bacterium
AATCAGTAAGCGTTTACGGTTTTCCTCATTTGCGGGCACTTCGATACAAACATCCCAATCATCACCCCAATAATTGGTCGTATCACGTTTGTAGGAATAATCTACTATACCGCCGGAAGTGCCTTCTCTGACATCATTAATATTCCACCATTCATATCTTAGATTGCCCCATTCGGCTGTTTGCCATCGTTTCTTGGGAAAATTATCGAAATTGGCAGTTCCGAGGTTTTCATAGAAATTATAGGCTGGTTGCACACCATCAGTATACAAATAACTGGTCCCATTCCAGCGATGGTTGCGTTCTGATGGTATTGATGATGTATTATATAGATAGAACCTGTAATCATTCGCCTGGTCCCGGTCATCTATTTTGCCGACAATGACTGAGCTTAAAAATACTTCCGGTAATATAAATGGATCAGGCGGCGGATACCAGGGATGATGCGTAATGATTATCGAATCTATCGCCGGTACCACGTCGAAAGTCTCGATATTACTCGTTAAAATATCCGCGGCTATCGTGCCTAATGATATAAACGCCTCATAGGGGCTGCGTTCGGGATCGGCCAGATGACCTTCAAAATCGCCGGTGTTGCATCTGCCATCCCAGTGCAAATCTACAAAATAATAAAGGCCGGGATATTCGGGATCGGGATCAGGTATTGTTAATTTTTCCGCATATACGTACTTACCCCGGTTGTTTTGTATTAGAAAGTCAGCATCCGATTGAGAGGATAAATCAAGATATTTATTATAGCTAAACAGGAAATCCATGACTTCGCAATTCGCCGGGATGAAACAGAATGTCGAGTCATTCAAGCAATCCAGATGCAAAAGGTTTTGTACATAGACTTTCATTTCTCTATCATTATCTACATGGTTTTCGTCACCGTAAAGGTAAAGCGTCATATCCTTTTTAGCGGCTGCCCACTGTTCATCGGACATGTAAGGCCACAAGTCCCTGGGTTTTATTTCATCTTCGCTTATATACGCGAACGTGTACCAACAATGTCCATCATAATGGCATGGCGGTTCAATGTCGCCTTCTTGCCATCTATTAAAATGTATAAATTTCTCCGTGCCGCCATTCGGCCTTAGATGGCCGACTTTATAATTGTGAATCTGGCCGTAATCATTTTTATCTGTCATAACCTTTACGACAATTTTATATTTGGCAAACGCGTCTATATATTCGCCGCCATAAGCCGAATCGCTATGGGTATCATCGACGAAATATGCCGCTGTCCAGAAAGCATAATCTCGTATATCATTCGCGACTTTTACTGCTCGGTCTTCAGTAATTACGCCTTGTCCTTCACCTTCATAATCAGGCATACATGTCCAATCCGGATATTGTGCCGCCTCGACAACAACCCTGTATTGCCCGCTATTTACCGGCCCAACAAAAAATTCAAGATTATATGACGGGAACATAGCAATCGGTGTACACCAAGCATGCCAATGCCAACACCAAACGCAGCAGTTATGATGCCAATCATCAGGGCTATATGGGCAAGAATCGCCTGAATGACGTATTTTAGCGTCACCTAGGTAAATATGGCGAAATGGAAAAAATAAGCTATATTCAAAGACTGAACACCAGCAGTCAGGATCAGTCATACTTTTTTTCAGTACATAAACGCGAAATTGCATTTTGGGAACGTCACATTCGTTTTTTAAAATATAGCACCGATCTAATATTGGTCCTACTTCAAGTTCGAAAAAAATATATGGACATCCATCTGTTGGATCAAAGTATTCTTTAGGACCGCTTATAATATGCGGGGCAAGAAATGGCGCCTGAGCTAAAAGGGAAGAGGTAATGATGAAAAAAATGATAATTGTAAATATTTGAACATAAGTTTTCATGCTTACTCCTTTATATTAATGTTGCGCCAAAT
Organism: uncultured Ignavibacteria bacterium; assembly: GCA_964521815.1. Classification (GTDB taxonomy): domain Bacteria; phylum Zixibacteria; class MSB-5A5; order UBA10806; family 4484-95; genus JAAEQD01. The sequence continues at coordinate 1,902 of CAZFSN010000160.1, forward strand.
ATGTAGCTATTGGCAAGATGCTTAATTTGATTTTAATTCTATAAATTGCCCCTTTTAAATAATATTAAATTTAACTACACTAAACTGCCTTTTCTAATATAGCCTAATAATTAACAAAAATAATAGGTCTGTCAAGACATATTTTATTCATCCATAAAAAAATCCCCCGTGCCGAACACGGGGGATAGGTATCAGAAATTTCGAATGATCGTTACTGGGTGATGTACTTGACGTTTTTCTTCATCATTTCCCATTTACCGGTGGCGGGATCCCATTTGCAATTCGCGAAAGCCAGCCAGTCCTCTTTCATCTTCGGACAGTCGGCTCGGAAATAGTAACCCGGCCAGCGGGTTTCATCGCGGAACAGGATGGTGCGAATGTGGGCCTCAGCTTGCCAGGAACGATGGATGTTCTCCCAGCAGCGCATGAGTTCATGCAGACCCTCGGCGCCCAACTTGTCGGAATCTTCATGCAGCAAGCCGATAAGCTCGATACCTTTTTCAAGCAGGGGCTTGGAGGTCGTGAAAGCGGTGCTGACGCCGCCCGCGTATTCATCCATGATCTTCTGTAAACGGAACATGAACTGTTTGGGACGGATGTAGTTCGGATTGGTGTCGGCATCGGTGGAGTATTTCTTATTGGTTTCAAAGAGATCAAGCGGAGCCAGTATCTTCTTCTTCAGTTCTTCGACTTTGGCCATGTCGACTTTCGGCGCGGCGCTGTTATCCACGGCGTAAGAGACCGCGGACTTGGCGGCAATTCTGCCCTCGGCATGGGAGCCGGAGGAGAACTTGTGCGAGGAAGCGCCGGAGGCATCGCCCGCGGCAAACAGACCCTTAACCGTGGTCATGTTGGCATAACCCCAGAAATATTCTTTCGGAGCCAGGTCCTCAGGACCGCTGACCCAGGCGCCGGAAGCGCCGGAGTGGGAGCCGATGAAGTACGGTTCGCAAGCGGCAATCTCGGAGGGTTTCTCTTCCGGAGCGGTATTCGTGGCAGCCCACAAAATAGCCTGCGAGATGGTCATATCGAGGAAGTCTTCCCAGGCTTCGCTTTCGAGTTCTTTAAGTTTTTTCTTGCGTTCTTTTTCATCGGGTACGTCGGCGGCTATTTTGGCAATAGCTTCTTCGGTTCTCATGTATATCGGGCCTTTGCCTTCCATAACGTCGAGCATCATCAGCCAGTTACGAAGGTTAGCCGGAACCGGTTTCACCAGACCATACGGTTTCCAGTTTTGCAGTTCATCGCGACGGGTTTCCATGTAGTTCTCACCCAGACCGTTGGTAGCGCGGGATTTGAACAACAAGAACCAGGCGCCGACCGGACCATAAGCATCCTTAAAGCGGACCGGGATGAACCTGACTTCCTGACAAGTCATCTCAGCGCCGGCTTTCAGAGTGAAATAGGCGCTGGCGCCGGAATTGAACGGGGGATACCAGGAGCGGCCGAGGCCCTCACCGGTGGAACGCGGTTTAAAGACGTGAACCGCGCCGCCCATAGCCGCTACTACGGCTTTGGCTTTGAACACATAAAATTTGTTTTCACGAGTGCTGAACCCAACGGCGCCGACACACTTGTCGCCATCCATTAACGGTTCAACGATGAAAACGCGCTCGAAGTACTCGCCGCCGGCGGCAGTCAGAGCGTTCTTGGCGGCTTCCGCGACGACGATCTTGTAGGATTCGCCGTTGATCATCAGCTGCCAGCGACCTTCGTGCACGTAGTTGCCTTCCGCGTCTTTCCAGATCGGCAGACCCCATTTTTCGAACAGGTGAACTGTCGAATCGACGTGACGGGCGATATTGGTAACGAGGTCCTCACGAGTGATACCCATAAGGTCGTTTCTGACATAATCGCAATAATCTTTTAATGTGTTTTTGCCGCTGTTGACATCAACATACTGGTTGATAGCGGACAAACCCATGGCCACCGCGCCGGAACGATCCATAGCGGCTTTATCCACCAGGGTAACCTTCAGGCCGTTTTTCTTGGCCCAGTAAGCGGCTTCAACTGCCGCGCCGCAAGCGGCCATACCGCCGCCGCAAATTAGAACGTCAGTGTTGACTTCTACAGTTTCAAAATTCGCCATATCTTCACCTTTCCTTTCCAATTAGAGCTTTGGCAGTTCTTTGCATTTGGTTGATTCCGGTTCGGTGAACAGCAGGGGGCTCTTCAGGTCGTTGGTAGCAGTCGGGTAACCGCCATCCGGAACGGCGGAGCCTTCAGGAGTAGTGCGGATAGGGAATTTGAATCTCTTGAGCATGCCGTTGCGGAACTTCACGGTCCACATGATAGCGTCGGTGCTGCGCATCGGTGTGACGCTGGCGCCCAGGGGAACAAAATCGGCATAGCCGCGAACTTCGATCGCCTGAGTCGGGCAAATCTTGACACAGCACATGCACTCCCAGCACATCTCGGGGGCCTGGTTATAGGCTTTCATGAGGTCCTTGTTCAAGACCATCAGGTCGTTGGGGCAAATGTACTGACAAGCTGTCTTGTCGAGCGCCTTGCACCCATCGCATTTCTCAGTGATTACGAAACTTGGCATCCATCCTCCTTAAAGATGATTTATCCTTGTTCTAAAATAATCGCGTAATCTTATTGCTTATTTCTTCTTTTTCGTATCGGCGTCGCCGGTAGCATAGCCATGAAGTTTAACTTCGACCTTGTCCTCGTCTTTGATACCGGCGTAATATTCGCGTAAGATAGCCAGAACTTCAGGACGGCTGAATTCGGCCGGCACCTCTCCGTTTTCGGATAAAGCCTTACGCAGGGCGGTACCGCTTAGGAACAACCGATCTTCCTTGCCATGCGGGCAGGTTTTCATCGAAGCCATGCCGCCGCACTTGTAGCACCAGAACGTCCAGTCGATCGGCAGCATCTTGCATTCCAACGCTCCATCCCATAGCTTGAAAAATATTTCCTGAGCGTCGAACGGGCCATAGTAGTTGCCCACGCCGGCATGGTCGCGGCCGATAATCATATGAGTACAGCCAAAATTCTGACGGAATAAGGCATGCAGAAGGGCTTCGCGGGGACCGCCATAGCGCATGTCCAGAGGATAGCCGCCGGTGAGCACGCGGTCCTTATCGAAATAATGTTCGACTAAGGTATTGATGCAGTTAACCCGGACATCAGCCGGAATATCGCCCGGTTTTAAATTGCCGACCAGCTGATGAATGAACAGGCCGTCGGAAACCTCAATCGCGATCTTGGCCAGATATTCATGCGAACGATGCATCGGGTTGCGAAGCTGTAAGGCGGCGATAGTTTTCCAGCCTTTTTCCTCGAACACTTTGCGGCTTTCGGCCGGACGCATATAAATGTCAGCGAACTCTTTCGGGAAATAGCTCTCGGAAAGAACTTTCACCGGACCGCCGAGATTCCATTCCTTCTGACTCATCACCATTTTCACGCCGGGATGTTCCGGGTCATTGGTGGTGAAAACATGTTTGCATTCGAATTCTTTGTCGATCTTGTAGCATTCGGTGACTTTCATGGTGCCCATGATTTCATCGGTTTCGCCGGAGACCAGACAGATTTCGGTGCCCGGTTTGATTTTTTCATCATGAGATAAAGTGACCGGAATAGGCCAGAAAACGCCGTTGGTCATTTTCATGTCTTTGCAGACACCTTTCCAGTCGGCTTCGCCCATAAAACCATCCAGCGGTGTGAAGCCGCCGATTCCCAGCATAATAAGATCGCCGGTTTCGCGAGTAGTCATGACCACTTTGGGAAGTGTTTTAGCCTTCTTCAATTCATCTTCACGAGCTTTGCCTTCGAGAAGTAGAATCTTGAGGGTGTCACTGCCATGTGGCGGAATTAATTTTGATTTACCCATAATTCGTTCCTGTTTATTGGTTTAAAATCACTATTCCATTATTCCTACATTATCGAACATAACAGGCCAGAAAGTAACTTTTTTCACAAGCTGTGTCAAGAAAAAAAAGGAAAAAAATATAATATTTTCTTAATAATTCCTATTTATTGTACCGTATCACCATATTAGACAATAAATTAAACAATTAAACCATATCCGAAACATGGTCATAGTATATAAATATGGCTATATTGAATTATTGGAGAATTTGCTATTCTTTTAGTATCTGGCAGTGTCCAGCTGGACATATATTTTTAAGCATTATTATAAATTAATGCAATAAATTTACAATTTTAATAAATTAATACCGGTAAAAATAAAACGCCCGCCTCAAGCCTTATTAATACTTGACGCTATCCCTGCAAAAACCCGCCTGAATCAGGGCATTGTGAAAATCATAACAAAAAATCTTGACACTTCGCTGACCGGCTTATACTTTTGGCGAATAAATTCGGGCTTTGAGTGATATTATCAGTCAAAATGCCGAAATCGTACACTAAAAAAGGGAGAGTCGATGGCCACTCATGTAATAGAACCGAATCTGGAATTTATCCGCGAAATCAAACGATTGGGCGGAGATAGCCTCAAAAAGTGCTATCAATGCGCTACCTGCTCGGTGGTCTGCAATCTGTCGCCGGATGATAACCCGTTTCCCCGCAAAGAGATGATCATGGCCGGTTGGGGCCGTATAGACGATCTGGTGAAAAACCCCGATATCTGGCTCTGCTATCAATGCAACGATTGCTCCACCAATTGCCCTCGCAAAGCCAAGCCCGGCGATGTGCTGGCGGCGATTCGGTCATATATATACAAGCATTACTCGTTCCCATCGTTTATGGGCAAGGCGCTGGCCAGCCCCAAGGCTTTGCCGATTTTGATTCTGGCGCCGATAATTATCCTGTTCGGGATGATGTCCATATTTGCTCCCGATGCTTATTCGGGTCCCGATGGCATACCCGGCGCCGATGGTATAAAAGATTTCCTACAGCAATCGACCGTGGATTTTAACATATTCCTGCCGCACAGCTCCGTGGATGCCTTATTCGTGCTGGGCAATATAGTTATCTTCCTGTTCGCGGCTATCGGATTCGTGAAATTCTGGAAAGGGCTTCACGTGGAAGGCGCGGTTAAGAAGACATCGTTTATTTCGGCATTTACCGCGACCGCTATCCAGATAATCACACATGGCCATTTTTTCGATTGCGAAACCAACCGGCCCCGATCATGGGGACATATACTTGTTTTAGCCGGTTTTGTCAGCGCCATGATTACTACCGGCGCGGTGTTCGTGTTCGTGTTCATACCGCATTATCTGCATCTGTTGGGCCTGGAAAGCCTGTCGCCGTTTTTCGAACTGCCGCTTGACCTGCCGCATCCCGTGAAATGGCTCGGCGCGCTCGGCGGTACGGGCCTGATGGTCGGCGGCGCGCTTCTCATTTTCCGACGCTGGACCGACAAGGACAAAGTCGGCGCCAACGGCTACACCGATTACCTGTTCCTCTATATCATCTTTTTCACCGGCCTAACCGGCATGTTATCATGGCTAACCCGCACAGTCGGTATCCCGATGCTGGCCTATGTGAATTATTTCATACACATGGTATTCGTGTTCATGCTGTTATGGTACATGCCCTATTCCAAATTCGCCCACATGATTTACCGTACCCTGGCGCTGGTGTACGCGCGGATGATTGGGCGGGAGGGGAAGAAGGCGGCGTAGGGAAAGGAAGGTGTGTCGAGTACTGACCAAAGAGAATAACCCGACAAAGTCTTTATTCTCAATCTTCGGGTGAGTTACTGATTAAAATATACATTTGGAGTACTGAGATGAAAAAAATGTGGATTTTTATTTGTCTGATCCCGCTGTTTGCATGCAACTCGGGTACAAAAAACCAACCGGATGTGAAAGACCTTATAGCAATGGTGCGGTATGAGCAAACAAAT
>CAZFSN010000161.1:0-6054 GCA_964521815.1 uncultured Ignavibacteria bacterium
AGCGCTAACCAGACACAAGCCCTCCTTGATACCCGACAGCCGCAATTGCTCCTCGACAAGATCGGTCACCAGTATATATTCACGTTTCTTTTTGGTGTTATGATAGTGATAGTAGGTATGGGATTTCATAAGAATCCTCCCAATTTGAATATATTCTAAAATTCAGCATTAAAATTGATAAGATGACAATTTTACTAATCATTACATAATCAATTAATGCATGGTTTCTCTTATCACAATATAATTCTTAACCATGCATTTTGACGATCACTAAGCCAACGAATAGCAATGGCTACCCTCTATCAGCGATATACTTCTTAATCGCTTCCCACTGGGCGGGGCCGTCCAGGCCGACCTCTTTCATCACCATCTCGGCTTTGCCGCTGCCGGGATAAATACCGCGCGAGAACGAAAACAGCGAATGTTTCTGACCGAAACTCGAGGCCACCCAGCGGTACATAGTCGGCATGGTGAAACCGGTGATCCCCATCGCCTCCAGCCGTCTATCATCGGGTAAAATCGCCTGCTGTTTGTCATCGGGCAGAAGCGAAAACAGTTCGGCGCTGGAGGCGTAATAGACATTGATGTTATAGCCGCCCTCATCCAGACGCGGCAGTACATACGTGACGAAATCATTGGTTACCGCGCTGCCCTGAAGGATAACCGTGCCGTGATATGGTTTCTTCTTAGGATCGCCCTTACGGAACTGATAGACACCATCAACCGAGGCAGTAGCCGGCGGCAATTTGTATTTATTTCGGTCAAGCACGGTCTCATTGGGTCGAGTCACAAACGGCGCCAGCACCGCCGGGCGTTTCTTCAAACCCTCAACTGTCAACGGCCACAACTCCTGCGGGTCCCAGGGCACCAGCGTGATCGATTTACCCAACGGGAAGTTTTCCTGCAAAAGCTGTAATGCTTGCGGGTCTGCGTGAGTAGGGCCGTCCTCACCGGTTTTCAGTCCGGCATGGCCGCAGATCATGATGAAGGTCTTGAATGGATCGCCGGAGAATTCATGTCTTGCCTGCTGGCTGATACAGTGAACCCGGGCCGCGATATGTTCCAGCGCCGCGATAAACGCCGCGTATGAGGCGCTCACCCCGATATGATAGCCATAGGATGATAGCCCGGTCATGAAAGCCCCAAGGGCGTCCTCGCAGATTCCGCCAACCGCGATCAGCCGGGATTCGGGATTGCTGACAGAGTTATAGAATCCGTTAGGGAGCTTACCTTTCAATTTATCCACCGAGGTCGATCCCAGAAGATCAGCCGCGCCGCCGATGAAAGCGCCTTTGGTCGCATCGTTCAAGTAGCCCAGCGTTCGACCGAGCTCACCCCTTAGCGTGGTCGATGTACCGGGCGCCAGCAAAAGCTCATCGGGGATTTTTTGCGGATTTATATCGTTGTTAGTGTAAAGGGTATTTAATTCAGGAGCACTGGCCCGAGGTTTACGATTTAACTTTTCCAGACGAACCCTGCTTTCGACTATCCGATTTCCGACATAGCCGGCCATCTCAGTGTCCGATTCGGCGACATCCCGCAGAGTTAGCAGGGTGTCGTAATAAAGCTGTTCGATCTCATCGGCGGTTTTTTGATCGGTCAGGCGAGGGAACTTGATCCTGAACTGATCCTCGAATTCGGCCAGCGATTGATAAAAGCCATCGGAACAGAATTTATGACCGGCGCCGTGTGATTTTTTACCCGTGATACCGTATTTCCAACCTTTCACGGTTTTATAAACGATTGCCGTAGGCTGGTTGTTGATACCACCTTTAGCGATTTGCTGGGCGCGAATCACCATGTCGAAATCGAAACCATCCGGAACATAAATTACATTCCAGTCGTGAAGGTAGAAAAACTCGGTCGGGTTCCATTGCACGTAATCGCCCGGTTTGCCGCCGTCACGGCAGACATTGTCCGAATCGATAGAGGCCTGGTTCCAGTCCAGATGAACGATGACGTTATTCAACTGGGCCGAGGCGGCCGCGGCTAAGGCTTCGGAAACACGGCCGGGAGTCATGCCGCCTTCGCCTTCGATAACATGCACCCTGGGCGCGTCCTTGCCATACTTATCCAGCGCGCCCAGCGCCATGCCAAATGAGGCGGGCATGCCTACACCCGATGGCCCGGTGGCCAGCCTGATAAAAGGCGTCATGGGCGTGGGATGGCCATCCAGAGGGCGGGCTTTGAATTTTTTGAATAAAGGCGTATTCTGAATTGGATTACGTCGAAAACCCAGCATGTCCTCCAGACGCATCTGCTTTGAAGTATCCGGCAATAGCTCCGGATGGCTAACCCGCACCATCTCATTGCGGCTGGCCCACATTGCATACAATCCCAGAGCTTTATGACCAGCCGCGTAGCTGAGTAGGTCAGCATCAGGCTGATCGGGATCGCCAATGTTATAATCCATCGTTTCTATGATGGCGGCAGCGGCAAAATGTCCGGAAGAAACGCTTCCCCCCGGATGACCGGACGAGGCATAGTTGAACAAGATTGAACATAAGGTTCGATACCAGAGATCGAACTTATTTAAAGCCGTTATTGAATCATTGTTGATTGGGTTTAATTGATCTTTAAAATCCGTGATATCGAGATAAACGGCGCGGCGTTTACCGAATTCCAGTTTTTTGCCGCTTATTTTTAATGATGTCATCACACCTCCCAATTACGGTAGTTTACGATAAATAATTTATATAAAATCCTTGGCTTAATAGCAACTGATTTTAATCTGGCGATTTATCGACAAATATGTTAAGATAAGCCTATCGATAAACCATGGAGGTAGCATGTCAACTAAGTGCAGTATCGATCTCGAAATAATCAGAAAATTCTGGTTCGATGAGGTAAGACCGCCTTTAAACAAAGCGCTCGAAATTTGCCCGGATGATAAGCTGGATTGGGCGCCGGCTGAAAAAATGATAACCCTGGGCAACAATTTTATGCATATCGCCGAGGCCGGCAGTTGGTGGATCGATAAAATAATAGACAACGGCGCTTTTTTCGATCTCACGCCCTGTCCCAGTCTGCCGAAGGATAAAATCAAAGAACTGATGGATGGTCACTGGCAAAGGCTGGAGAATTTCTTCAATCGATGTCCCGGCTTATTCGAGAAGACATATCCGCATACCTGGCGGGGTAAGCCTGTTCAACTTAAAGCCGAATGGATAATGATGCATCTTTTCGAACATGATATACACCATCGTTCACAGATAAATCATTATCTGCGAATCCTGGGTTTAACGCCGCCGAAGATATAGATATTTAATACCTGAGTAAGATGAAATTTGTGAGAAAAATAATTTATTAAATCCGGGAGAATTCCAAATTTTACATTTTAAAATGTTCGAAAGAGGTTCGCATTTTTTTTATCGATACCGATTTTAATAAATTGATCAGCTGCTCTTTCAAATCGTTCCAGGGCTTGTGAAGCTCGCACTGATGGTCTTCACAACAATCAGATAAACCGAAAATGCAATCTTTGATATTATCCAGATTGTCGAATTGAGATACGATATCATAAAGATTAAATTTTAAGCTGTTCTTCCCTACCCGAAAGCCGCCGCCCATACCCGTACGCGATTGTAAAATCCCGCGCTTGGCCAGCGCCGACATGATGCGGGCTAAATAAGGGGCGGGAATCTCAGTCTCTCTGGCGACCTCTTTGGTAAGATGCCATTTATCATCCTCACTGGTAGCCAAATAGTAAACTGCCCGAAGAGCATAATGAGCGGTTTGTGAGATTAACATCTGACAGTTTTCCTTTCTATGCGTAAAGTAAACATTGTTGTCATTATTTTGTCAAACGAAATTTTCAGAAATATATTTATATTGATAGTCACTACTTTCCGGACCTTAATAATTTTCTTCTCGTTGCGAAGCCGTCAAGGCACGTCCGTGCAATCTGTAAGTCACTGAGCTGTATACATCCAGATTGCTTCACCCCGCTTAACGCGGGGATTCGCAATGACATCTATATACCTTATTCAACCAATCCTTGAATTATAGTATGTATTAAATAGCGGCTTTATTCTTCATCGGGTTCAAGCTTAATAATCGGCTGATTGGATTCGACCAGATCGCCATCTTTGAAATGGATTGAAACGACAGTACCATTAGTCGGTGATTTGATTTCGTTTTCCATCTTCATCGATTCGACTATTACCAGCGGTTGACCCAGTTCTATCTTGTCACCTTCGCTAACCAGAATTTTGACCACTTTGCCCGGCATAGGCGTGACGATCTGATCTTTCGCGCCGTACTCCAGACCATCGGCAGAAAATTTCTTCAAGTCATTATCGACTTTTTCCAGTTCAATTACCCGGCCATCAAGATGAATGAAGATTTTATTGTCGTTCTCGGCGGCGTAGATAATTCTATGTTTCTTATTAAAAGCCAGCGAAAAGCAATTAGCCGAAATTTTGGCCGCGCTAAATTCGTATTTATTTTCATCCACGCCGGCAGTATAACTTTCCGCCTTGAGATGATCTTCGGATCCGTTTTCGATATTTACAATTTTGATTTCGCCTTTATATGAAAATTCCAGCTCCATTCTATCTCCAGGTTGGGTTAATCATGGTTGCATTATCCGCCGATCTGCCAGCCGCCTATTTCCTGCCAGGGGGAGCTTGATTTACTCGTCTTGCCCGAACCACCTGTACTTTGTTGATTCTGTTTCGAAAATACCGCCGCCGCGATTAAAGCTTCATCCAAAACGCCATCACCGGATGAGTGTTTCCAGCCGGGCATGTTGCGAGGGATAAAATCGGTGTAAGTATTACCAGCGATAAATTCGGGATGAATGATTACATCGCGCAAGAATTCGATACCTGTTTTAATGCCCAGTATCGGGAAATTTTCCAAAGCAGCGGCCATGCGATGGCAACAAATTTTCCGATCCGGCGCCCAGGCTACCAACTTAGACAAGATCGGATCGTAATAGACCGAGACCTCATAGCCGGAAAACACGCCGCAATCGTGACGGATACCCGGGCCGGTCGGTTCTTTCATATATAAGATTTTTCCGGCACAGGGCAGGAAATTGTTTTCCGGATCCTCGGCATAGATACGGCATTCGATAGCGTGTCCGTTCTGCCTTAAGTCAGCCTGTTTCAGCCAGAGTTTTTCGCCGGCGGCTATTCTAATTTGCGCGTGCACCAGATCGATACCGGTCACCATCTCGGTTACCGGATGTTCCACCTGCAAGCGGGCGTTGACCTCGAGGAAATAGTAATTATGGCCTAAGCCATCCCTTCCGGGACCGTTCTCATCCAGAAGCATCTCCACCGTGCCGGCGTTGGTGTATCCTGAAACCTCGACTACCTTAAGCGCGGTTTGTCCCATGCGTCGGCGAAGGTCATCATCTAAGGCTGTTGATGGGCTTTCCTCTATTATTTTTTGATGGCGTCTCTGGATCGAGCATTCACGTTCGAACAGTTGGATAGCGTTGCCATGCTGATCAGCCAGCACCTGAAATTCGACATGCCGCGGTTGTTCGATATATTTCTCCAGGTACACCGAGGGATCGCCGAACGCTGATTTGGCCTCGCGCATACCGGCCTCAACGGCGGCTTTAAGTTCGGCTTTCGATTTAACTACCCGCATTCCCTTACCGCCGCCGCCGGCCGATGCTTTCAGAAGTACCGGATAACCGATTTTCTCGGCTTCGGCAATACATTCGTTTACATCGGTGCTTTTATTTTTCATACCGGGGATTAGCGGGATACCGGCTTTCTCAGTAACCTCGCGGGAGGCTACTTTATCGCCGACAAGTTTCATAGCCTTAGCATTCGGACCTATAAAGACGATACCTTCTTTTTCGCATCTCTGGGCAAAGAGATAGTTTTCGGATAAGAAACCATAGCCGGGATGGACGGCCTCGGCGCCGGTCTGCTTAATCGCCTTGATAATGGCATCAATATTGAGGTAGCTTTCCGAGGGCACGGCCTCGCCGATACAGACCGCTCGGTCGGCTGTCTGCACATGCAAAGCATCACGGTCAATCGTCGAATAAACAGCGATTGATTCGATACCGAGTTCGCGGCAGGCTTTGAT
>CAZFSN010000161.1:6154-7628 GCA_964521815.1 uncultured Ignavibacteria bacterium
TTCTGACTCATCGGCGGGACTTTGTCGAGGAGTTGTTTGCAGACAGCCAGAGCTTCCGGCCCGCTGGAAATTAGCTGATCAACCAGCTTATCTATTTCTCCATCAAGCTTGCTTTCCGGAACCACACGATTGACCAGACCGGCGGCCAATGCTTTTTCGGCAGTCAGGCGTTCGCCGGTCAGGAAATATTCGCGGCAGTTTTTATCGCCCATCCGGCGGATGACATAGGGTGATATACAAGCCGGTACCAGTCCCAGCTTCACCTCGCTTAAGCTGAATACGGCGTTTTCGGAGGCGATAACTATATCGCAAACCGCCACCATGCCGGTGCCGCCGCCGATAGCCGGGCCATTGACCCGCGCGATTGTCGGCAGAGGGCAGTTAGCCATTAAAGCGAACATATCCGACAGGTTTTGCGAATCCTGAAGGTTTTCCTCGTAGCTGTAGTTGACAACGCCTTTCATCCAGTTCAGGTCGGCGCCGGCGCAAAAACCCTTGCCCTCGCCGGTGACAACGACCACCCGCAAATTTTTCTGTGCTTTGATAAACTTAAACGCGTCGGTCATCTCGGAGATCATAACCTCGTTGAACGCGTTTCGGACCTCGGGACGGTTCAATATTACCCGTGCGATTTTATTATCAAGTTCGATTTTGATAGTTTTATATTGATTCATTTCAGTCACTCATGTTGGTGTACGAGGACATACACCAACCACAAAAGCAACCCCGTGGCTGGCGGACGTCCCCGTCTACCTGCTTACCATGTGGCTGGCGGACATCCTCGTCCGCCAGCTTAACCATTCTGGAGTATAAATATATACGACAATTATTATTTTGCATTTTAATCATGCTTGCCTCAAGGTCTATTATAAACATCGCGTATGTCATTGCGAATCCCCCGTTCAACGGGGGTGAAGCAATCTGGATGTATACAGCTCAGTAACTTACAGATTGCTTCGTCGTCCTTCGGACTCCTCGCAATGACAGGTTGTAGGTTTTTCATTATTTACCTCTACATCCTGAATATACCATAGCGCTGTTCGGGTATCGGCGCGTTTAGGGCTGCCGATAGTCCCAACGCGATTACGTTGCGGGTATCGAGCATATCTATTATGCCGTCATCCCAGATACGGGCGGTGGAAAAATACGGCGAACCCTCGTAGTCGTAGCGTTCGATTATCGGCTTCAAGAATTCTTCATCTTCCTCTTTAGTCATCGACTGGCCTTTGGCTTCCAGGCTTCTCTTACGTACTGTCAGAAGCACATTGGCGGCCTGTTCGCCGCCCATCACGCTGATTTTCGAGCTGGGCCACATCCAGATAAACCGCGGCTCGTAGCCCCTGCCGCACATGGCATAGTTGCCCGCGCCGTACGAACCGCCGACCATGACAGTCAGCTTGGGTACATCGGCGTTAGCCACCGCGTGCACCAGCTTGGCGCCGTTGCGAGCGATACCGCCATGCTCATATTCTTT
>CAZFSN010000162.1:0-7458 GCA_964521815.1 uncultured Ignavibacteria bacterium
ACATCGTTTCCGGTTATGTCGCAACTGCCATTGGCATCAGCTGAAGCCCATAATATACCGGTACCGTTGTCAAAATAGCAGGGTACGCTGGTTGGCGCGGAGCGGAAGAAGTTGACCAGGTAGGTAACATCATTCCCCGTATTTTTGCCGTCCATGTTGGCGTCGCCGGGGAGGTATGGGTAGCCAAGAGGAGGACAATCGAAATCGTCGCAGGATTCGCCTTCATACCAGGTACCGGTGAGAGCTGTACATTCGGTTTCGGTGTTTGTTGCAAAGCAAACTTCCTCGATACAACAAGCGCCGGTCGGTACAGCCGGACATTCAAATTGTGGGTCATCACAATCTTGATCCGCATACCATGTTCCGGTAAGATTATTCACACAATCATCTTCTGTCGTATTCGTGCAAGTAGGATTTGTAGGATCGCCATGGCAACAAGCGCCGGTGTTCTGTTCAACCGGACAAATAATGATAGCGTAATCGACTAACGTCACGATTTCACCTCCGGAATACTGGAGCGGATCGATTTGTGGATCGGATTGATTTTGGAATTCGAAATTCATGATATCGGCGTAATTATCAGGATAATCGGATAATCCTATCACCGGCGGTAAGCCCGCTGGATGAGTACAAACCTGTGGAATATTTAAGAATACATCGTAAGCGTCATGATGAATTGTTCCATGCGGCCCGGATACGTTATAGGCATCGTTGTGAACTCCCGAGCCATGCGCTGAACCGGACGGCGGTTCGCCTTCGTTTTTATCGTACCAGGGATCGGAGATACAGAGCTGCCATTCGTCCTCGCAAACTCCGGCAACAGTCACATAATGGCCGCCGAGACGGTTGCATTCGCCGGTGGGGACTACCTCATAGAAGCCTAAAAGAAGAATGACATCCTGCGATACTAACACCTGATCGCGAATAAGCTCGAACGGCGGAATCTGGACGGGAGTGACAGTATAGCTTTCGCCAAGTCCACGACTGTTAAGCCAGGTGATTGCCCCATTAATTAGATCAAGTATGTACGTGCCATAGGTGGAATTATTACAGTTGGAGTATCGCGCCAGTGAATCGACAAACGGCATGACGTTATTAATATCGTGGTCATCCCAGACGCCGGCAAGATCATATGTTTGAACGAGAGGATAGCCATCATTCCATCCCGGACTCGAAGGATCGGGCCAGAACGGTCTGGGATCTTGAGGATCCGGTTCGAACTTGGAATCGAACCACCAGAAACAATTAGCCAGAGCTACCGGTCCGCAATATGACCAGGCCCCGGTCGCCCCGGTCCAGTTATCCTGTTTTTGATCGAAATCAGGCATGCCATTTGGAGCGTAATCATCATAAGGCGATTTATAGTATGAGCAGGTATCTTCAAACCCCTCACCGGTTATGACAAATGCCAGATCAAGCGATTGCTCAAAGTAAGGTGGTTCCCATAAATCAATCCAGTTTAAATCACCCCACAATCCCCAGACCGCGTCATCGTTCCAATGTTCAACCGATGATTTCCAACCCCATTGAGTTGTGGTTGGATCCTCGACTATTGCCGAAATATTCAGCCAGTAGATCGTTCCTTCCTCCTGAGGGAACCAGTCGGGCTCATCGAGGATAATATCATACTGGAAGTAAGCCATATGATCGTCGGGCAATATAATCTCTTCAGAAGGATCGTACCAACCTTCCATCGTCGGCGGGTCGATAGGAGTAACGCTGAATCTTGTAATAGTTCTCTCCCATAATGTCTCGCCCGGTCGGCTATAAATATCCGGCGGATTAGCCGGAATATCGGCATGCAAGCTGAACACGAACGCTGTAATTTCGCCTTCTATTCCGTGCATCCACGAACCCCAGAAGTGTATATCTTGAATCCAGCCGGTTTCCGAGCACATGAAATCATCGGCTAAAACCAGAGGCGCCGTAGCGTTAACATCCCAGCCGGCTTCATCCGGCAACTGCGGGTAATGCATCTTGTAAGGATCGCCCGGAATCCATGTTTCACAAGCATCATTGATTCCATTGTGGTTTGCATCTCCAAAACAAACGGTGCCATCGCCTTTATATGTACCCTGAACATTCTGGCAATCAACCGCTGTCAAATCCTGACACGAACCATCGCTGAAACAACAAGCGCCAACCTGCGGCTGGACTTCACATATATCGGCTGTACCATTTGGCGGGTTTACATCACTGCAGTCGGTGCCATCACCCATATATGTGCCGCCTGCTACTACTTCGCATGCCGCTTGATAGGTCACAACACATGATTGGTCGCTGAAGCAGCAGGCGCCGGTCGGGTAAGCTCCTTCGCAAGCGTCGTCGATATAATTGTTATCGCCATCGTCCATACAGTATGAACCGATACCGCCCCAGATACCGGCGAGGTTCGCGCAATCACCAGCATTGAGATCTTGGCATGAGCCATCCGGGAAACAACAAGCGCCGGTCTGCGGTTCCTCTTCTCCATATATCCGGAACGCCAAATCAATCGACTCTGGATGATATGGATGCATATCGGGATATCTTAGTTCAAACCATTGCGGAATCGGATCGATTGGTAACGGTTCTACCGCCTGTATGTAAGCCGCGTCATCGTTCCAATGATCCATGGATATCTTCCAGCCGAAAAATGCTGTTTCCTCAATTGGCAAAAGCACTTGAACATCCAGCCAATAGGTTATTGGTTGTTCAGGCGTGCCCACTTGAATGAATGGTTGATCGAAATCCGTGAATCTGTACATCCAGCATTGCGTATCGCCAAGCGGCTCATAGACGTACGGAGGTTCGTACCAGCCTTCCTGCAGGTTGTTGGCATATAAAATCCCTGCATAAGCATACAATGTATCCAGCCATAGAAGATCACCGGGCATACTATACGCGCCATATGGATTATCCGCAGGCGGAATATCACTGTGGATACTCAGAACAAAGCCAGGTAATACTTCAGGCATAAGGTCATGATACCATGAACCCCAGATCTCGATTTTAGTTATTGGTCCGGTTTGCCTGCATTCGAAATCGTCAGCTAATAAATAGGGCGGAAATTCCGGAAGATAAAAATCTCTGACATCCATACCGGTCGGATCTAAATCAGGCAGCTGTTCCACCTTAAGCGCTGGATCTGTCTCGCATAACTCATCTGTCCCATTTGAATTTAAGTCCCCTAAACACTGAATATTGTCGCCCACGTACCAGGCACCCACCAGAGCTTCACAAGCGGCTTGAGTCATTGTCGCGCAGATTCCACCGGGCTGACAACAGGCGCCTGTAGGAGGTTCAACAGGACATTCAAATATCCCATCATCGCAAACTTCGTCAGAATACCATGTACCCTGCAGATTGTTGAGGCAATCATCCTCGGTGGTGTTAACACAAAGCGGAGCTTGAGGATCGTCATAGCAACAAGCGCCCGTAGGAGGTTCAACAGGACATTCAAATATCCCATCATCGCAAACTTCGTCAGAATACCATGTACCCTGCAGATTGTTGAGGCAATCATCCTCGGTGGTGTTAACACAAAGCGGAGCTTGAGGATCGTCATAGCAACAAGCGCCCGTAGGAGGTTCAACAGGACATTCAAATGTCCCATCATCACAAACTTCGTCAGAATACCATGTACCCTGCAGATTGTTGAGGCAATCGTCTTCGGTAGTGTTAACGCACAGCGGTGCGTAAGGATCGTCATAACAACAAGCGCCGTTATCAGGTCCCTCGCTCGTGATTTCAAAGGACAGGTCTATTGATGTTCCCACCTGGGGATGGCCGATCGGGTAGAGAAGCTCCGACCATACCTGGCCCGCCGGGGTAGGTTCCATGCTCATTGTCCAGGCGGCGTCATCATTCCAATGATGAATCGATGTTTTCCAGCCAAAATATGCCCCTGGCTCCATTGGTGTAGCCTGTACATCAAGCCAATATACTATCGGGTTTTCCGGAGTACCCTGCTGAATAAAAGGGTCCGTGAGAGAGAAAACATACGCCCAACATTGATGATCGGCTATTTCTGTGTAATCCTCCGGTGGTTCGAACCAACCTTCTACAAGCCCGCCCGCGAACAGGTAAGCTTCAAACGGGGGGCTGCCAGTCCAAAGGACTTCTCCCGGCATGCTATAGGGGCCGTTCGGATTTTCGTTAGCCGGGATATCGGCATGGATACTTAAAGTAAATGTTACGTTGTCCGGGACGCCTGGCAAATAATCCATCCACCAGGAACCCCAGATAGTGATTTCGGTAATTGGCCCGGTAGTCTCACAAAGGAAATCATCGGCTAAAAGATAAGGGCCATGGGGGGGATTATAGAAATCACTGACATCCATGCCAGTGGGATCTAAATCAGGCAACTGTGTCCACTTGACTATTGCATCTCTGTCCTTTAAAAGTTTATCCTTATCGATTTTGCTATAATCGCGGCTTTCGGTCTGGGCCGGCGGCTTGGGAAGTTTTACCTCAGCCGCCACCAGCAAAGCTGTAAAACAAAGAAGCAGGACAAAACCAAGAAATAAAATTAGTATTTTTTTTCTCATAATCTTTCCTCCTGAGAAGTATCTTGTTAGCGATTAATTTTCGATTCGAACCTCCTTTTTTGGATTGATTTAAATAATTAAACTTCTTTCCCTTATATCCACAACTATAGCGATTTTCCCTGATTTCTACCTGTCGATCATCCGACAGGAATGATTTAATACCCAATTATCGATTAATTCTCACCTTATTTAGAGGTTATGATATTAATCTGAATTGCCGCAAAAAGCTCTCTCGTAGTTAATGCCAAAGATGAGTAAAACCAGAACAATTAAACGTACTTTTTAGTATTTTAATAACTTCTGATTTACTTGTCAATAGTTTTTTATTATATGTGGTTATATAGGGCTTTTGAACATATTAATTAAGAATCGAGCAATTTCTCCGTTCTTTTCTGTGGAAAACATCTTAGTTTTAATTTATATATTAAGTCATGGCGCAGTTAAAAATCGAGGCAATCAATAAAAGCTTTGACCAATCAAGTAAAGTCCTTGATTATATTAATGTTATGGCCCAAAAGGGTGAATTTTTAGTGATTCTGGGGCCATCCGGTTGCGGTAAGACCACTTTGCTGAGAATTATCGCGGGTTTGGAGAAACCCGATTCCGGCAAAATCTATATCGCTGAAAAAGACGTCACCGAAACCGAGCCGAAAGACCGCGATGTGGCGATGGTTTTTCAGAATTACGCGCTTTATCCTCATATGTCAGTCTTTGAAAACCTGGCTTTTGCGTTGAAAGTAAGAAAACTATCTAAAAGCGAGATTGATACAAAAGTGAAATCTACCGCGCAATTGCTCGGTTTGACTGCTTATTTAAGACGTCGGCCCCGACAGCTTTCCGGCGGACAACGCCAACGGGTTGCCCTGGGGCGCGCGATTGTACGGAATCCGTCACTGTTTTTATTCGATGAGCCGCTGTCCAATCTCGATGCCGAACTGCGATCGCAGATGAGGTTTGAACTGCTATCGCTTCATCGGAAAATCGGCGCGACCTCGATTTATGTGACCCACGATCAAATAGAGGCGATGAGCCTGGCGGATAATATCGTGATTTTGAATCAGGGTCGTCAAATTGGCCCGGCCAAGCCGCGCGAATTGTATGATAGTCCGCCGGATACGTTTGTCGCCGGCTTTCTGGGCAACCCCGGAATGAATTTGCTTGAAGCTTTCACCGATTGCACCGGAAGGATGTTGAAAATCGGCGACGCCCCTGAATTCGCCTGCGAAATGGATTTGCCCGCCAATAGTAAATTCATATTCGGTTTCCGACCCGAAAATTGTACTCTGGAAACGGAAGGTCAAATCCCTGTAGAAGTGATTGGCGCCGAAGATACCGGCAAAGAATTAATAATTGAGTTGAAGGGGCCGAACGATTCGCGTATTTTCTGCCTGAGTAAAAGCAAACACTCTCGAGGCGATAAATCCTGGCTTGAGATTAGCCAGGCCCGTTTTTTTGATGAGGCTGGGCAGGTGATAAAATTATAAAATTTTCGCGTGCTGTCGGGTGGCCTCACCCGACGGCTTTTCCCCGCGTCGTCAGGAATCCTTTCCTGACGATTTTAGATCGCCCTTCGGGGCAGAAAAGGATTCCTGCCCCTGTCTGAATCATGTGCTTTTTGTCTTGTAACATCAATAGATTTATAGCCTTAAAATAAAACTACTTGACTTTTAATCCCAAATTGTAAATGTTTTAGCTATGGAATCCAAACCTGTTCATACGGAATCTGATAATATTCGCTACGATGTTATGACATTTAAAACCTATGCCTTCGGCGCGGTTATGGTTCTGCTCGGAGTCCTGGGCGTCTACATGATGATTGCCAAACCGCAATCTTATCCGCTTCTGACTATCTTCTTTTACTCGATACCCTCCAATTGCGCTATCGCGATTTTTCCGCATGAACCGGTGCTTATCTGGTATGGCAAAACAGTCAGCCTCTGGCCGTTGACTATCGCGGCCACGTTGGGCACGATACTGGCCGCCTATCTGGATTACAAATTTTTTACGCCGGTGATGAATCTGCAGTTCACGGCCTCCAGGTACAAGCATAAGCCGTTTTATAAGAAAGCTTATAAATGGTTTTATAAGATCCCGTTTATTACACTGGTCGTAGCCGGTTTTTCGCCGATTCCGTTTTTCCCGTTCAAGTTCATGGTTTACGCCTCGAAATATCCCAAATGGCGTTACTTGCTGGCTGTTGCTGTCAGTCGTTTCCCTCGCTATTATCTTCTGGCGTTGGCCGGATTTACTTTCCAGATTCCCAACTGGATGATATTCGGTTCTTTTTTAGTGATGTTGGGGATTGTGTATTACAAAAAGATCATCGGCTGGATTACCTGGCCTTTTGCAAAAATATATAGTTCGTTTAATAACGATAAAAACCCGGTATCGGGGATAAATTCTACAGGAGTAAAAATGGCTAATAATATATCTACCCCGCTGGCGGTCAGGATGGCGCTTCACACGATTAAAAACATGATCTTAAAACGACCGATCTGTATCGCGCTGGAGGTAACTCACAACTGCACCGCCAACTGTCAGCATTGCGATAAAGGCCCCCAGGTTGAGGATAACGCTGTCGGCGCTGCTGAATACAAGCGAATCTGCGAGGAGCTTTCTCCCAGTTTAATCCAGATTGCCGGGGGAGAACCGTTAAAGAGACAGGACCTGCCTGAAATAGTCAGAGCATTATATAAACACAACAAACCGCCGCTTTTAGTCGTAATCACCAATGCGTCCCTTTTAACCAAAGAGAAATATCTCGAATTGCGGGAGGCCGGAGTTAAACAGTTTTCGATCTCGCTTGATTTCCCGGATGATCGTCATGATGATTTCCGACGTATTCCCGGCCTGTATAAACGCCTCGACCGGCTGATACCGGAACTTTTGGCAATGGGCAACGGCGATGTGGTGGTCAATACCTGTATCA
>CAZFSN010000163.1:0-7437 GCA_964521815.1 uncultured Ignavibacteria bacterium
GCGCCGTTTATATCCAAGTCGACAAACATATAGGGCAAAACATTCGCTTTTAAGCTTAGTATGAAATTATTACCGCTTTTCCAGCTACCGGCATCTTTAATTCCCGGGGGTGATAGACTTATGCCATAGCCGACAGATGCGCCATAACGACCGAAGAATTTATACGCGGTTGGACTAGTGGCGGTCGGTTGAAGATTAATCCTTAAATTAAAAGTCTTATCTTTAGCTATGGTAATCGATGTATCCACGGCGCTATATCCATTTTTATCCAGCCGGACATTATGAATACCGCGAGTGAGCTCCATCTCCCAAATACCGCCGCCGTTGGTTTTGCCTTGCGACTCATTGTCAACATAAATATCTACTAGGGCCGGATTCGTTGCTATCTGTAAGATACCCATCCGATAATATTGCTTAACCGCGTTGATCACCAAATTACCAAAACCCAACTTCTGTAGAGAATCGATTTGAGCCTTGGTTACCTCGAACGTTAGTCCGGATTCGGCGATTTGATCGGCGATTTGTTTATCATCCATGCCGAAATTGGGCAACTGAATAATTCCCTCAAACGAAATCGGCTGTTTGGTTTGAGCGAAGCCGTTGCTGCATACGGCTATTACCAATAATAAGACTATTGCCCCAATACCACTTGCTTTTTTCATATACCATCCCTCCAGAAAATAGGAAATCCGCCATTAATTCAACTTCTTATCAATTTCAGTTTTTAACTTTTGTATATCATTAAACATTTGATCTTCGGGAATCTCTTTATAAACCTTCAAAGCCTCCCCACAGCGATTGGCGGCTTCATTATAAAGCTTGGAATCGCGCAATGACTTGGCGAAATTATACAAAATCTCCACTTTCAGTTGTTTGGCGGGGATATGCTTGGGGGATGCATTGATGGCCGTATTGATTTCGCTTAAAGCCCGGCCATAGAATTTGGAATCGCCGGCAATCGCTTTATCCAGATATTGGTTAGCCAAATCGTAATGCGATTGAAAATTGGGCTTGGGCGCGGGCGGCTTGGGTTTGGGTATTGGCGCCACCGCCGTAGCGGCCGTCTTTTTAACCATCGTATAGTCGGCTTTTTGATTTACATCAGCTAAATAAACATGACCGACCAGGTTTTCAAAACCGTCCTTGCTTAACCGCACTTCGACACTATCAAGCAAATGAAGCGTGTTATTGACCAGTAAGCTGCCGTTTTCATCGGTTTGGCCAAACTCGTTTTTGTTTAATAAGACCTTAGCATCTTTTATCGGTTTCCCTGACCCATTCAAGGCCACTATCTGTAAGGCGGCGAATGGTTTGGACATCAAGAAGCTTACATCCAACCCCTTGTCCGGCAACGAGATTGTCGTATCCAGCGGATGATATGGCTGTTTTTGGGCGACAATATGAATGTTACCGGGTTTGTCTATTAAAGCCGTGATTTCACCTAAATCGTTGGTCTGGCCCATGAATTGATTATCGATAGTAATATCAACCCCGGCAATCCAGCGGCGAAGTTCGTTGGCTATTCTGACTTTAATCGGGATTAATTTGATTTTATTCCAATCCGAATGAATCGTATTCAAGCCATAAAAAGAAATGATTAGCATTAATACTATCAGTATACCGAAAAAAGTCACGCGTCCCGATTGATTATTCGATAGTCGATTAAGCAACGTCAAAACCTTGTTTTGGGCGGGTTTCCCCTGCCATTATATTAAAAGCACGCTAAATAATTTCCTACCGGCTTATATTAAGCCTAATTTCCCACACCAAAATAGCTTAAACTAAAAATAAACGCAAGGAAAATATGACAAATATATCTACCTGCAAAAGAATGTCGACTTTTTTAGGGAAGGCTTAAGGGGTTTCCCGCAATTAGGCTGTTAATTCAGCTTAAACTTTTCCCCTAAATATATCTCTCTCGTTTCGGGATCGTTGGCTAAAAAATCGGCGGAACCGGATTTTAAGATATTGCCCTCATAGATAATATAGGCGCGGTCGGTGATTGACAATGTCTCGCGGACATTGTGATCGGTGACCAGTATGCCCAGGCCCTTATCCTTGAGACGGTAGATTATTTTCTGTATCTCCTCAACCGTGATCGGATCGATGCCGGAGAACGGCTCATCTAAAAGCATGAATTTCGGTTCGGTCACCAGCGCGCGAGCGATCTCCACCCGCCGCCTTTCACCGCCGGATAAGTTGTAGCCTTTCGATTTGGCGATATGCTCGATATCGAGATCGGCCATAAGTTTTTCCAGACGGCTTTTACGTTCGGCTTTGGAGATCGGCAGGTATTCGAGTATGGCCATGATATTATCGGCCACGGTCAGCTTGCGGAATATCGACGGTTCCTGAGGCAGGTAGCCGATACCTTTTCGCGCCCGGCTATACATCGGCAGGTTGGTAATATCCTCATCGTTGAACAGTACCCGGCCGCCATTGGGTTTGATCAGGCCGGTTATCATATAAAACGAGGTTGTCTTGCCCGCGCCGTTGGGTCCTAAAAGCCCGACTATCTCGCCGGCGCTGACTGAGATCGATACACCGTTGACGACGTAGCGCTTGCGGTATATTTTCACCAGTTTATCGGAGGCTAAAGTTGTCATTTCTGTTCGAATTTCTCTTTTTCCTGCTCGGCGACATTGCTGACTTTGCCGGCGACATCTCTTAAGATTTCGATTTCCTTCAAGTGACGGTCGGCTTTCAGGCCATAGCCGGTGATAATATCGCCATCTTTCTTGGTGACCTCGACATAATCATCGGTGGTAATCAGGTTTGTCTGAGGATCCCAGAACAGCGATTCGGTTTTTAGTACTGTTGAATCCTCGTTGACCGCGACCACATTGCCAAACATCGCGACCTTCTCCGATTTCTCTCTGATTAGCCCGCGTTCACCCGTTAAGGTGGATTTTTGAACGCCCAACGTATCATAAAAAAGGACTGTCACGGTTTGAGCCTCGGTGGAATCCTGTCTTTCCCAGCGATCTATATGAGCCGCCTTTAACACCACGCTTTGACGGCCATCCTCGGTGAATACTATGGTCGCGTCATCCAGCCGGGAATCGGGCAGATTGAGGTTATCATCTGCCGGTTGAGGTGTCTCGGTTTTAGAACAGGCCAGCAGGCCCAGTGATAATATCGCTATTAATAGAAGATTCCTCATAAGTTGTCCTGTTCTTCTCCGGGCGGCCGTGTGCGCCAGCGGTTATGTATCCAGATCCATTGCAGAGGATCGTATTTTATCAATGCCTCCACAGCCAGATTGCATTTCTCCAACGCGTTTTGAATATCCTGTTCCTTATCATCGGTCCATACAAGTTCCAGTTTCGGCAGGATTCTTATTATATAGGTATCGTCCGGCTGATGATAAATTGCTATCGGTACAACCGGCGCATCGGTTTTCCGCGCGATATACATCGGGCCGGCCGCCGTGATAGCTTTTCTGCCGAAAAAATCGATGAAATAGCCGCTGACCCGGGTTGAATCCTGGTCTAAAAGCACGCCGAGAGCATGGCCGGTGTGAAGCGCTCGCAGGATTAATTTTATCGATGAGGTAGTGGGAATGTTTTCGATATTAAACTTCCGCCGCTGATCGATGAGCATATCATCCAGCCGCCTGTCGTAAAGTTCGCGGCCGATAACCGCCACCTTGCATTTTTTATGACAGGCAAACCAAGCCGCCAAAAGTTCGAAATTACCGATATGGCCGGTTAAAGCGATCACGCCCCGGCCCTGGTTGTAAGCCGATTCAAAATGCTCATAGCCTTCTACCCTGACAATCGAGCCGATAAATTCCTGTGTCCAGTTTGACATCCGGATAGTATCAACCAGGTTTTTGACCATAGTTTCGAAACAGGCCCGAACATGAGCCTTGAGGGTTTGGCCGCTTAAGCCCAGCGCGAACTCCATCTGCGAGAGAGCCATATTCCGATCACGATTGTCTGTTAAATACAGTATTTCCCCGATAACCCCGCCGAGCCTCAAGGCCAGCCAGCGAGGCAGCGCGTTTAAGACTTTAATCAGGACTATCGATATGTAATAGATCAGATCGTTTTTCAAATTATCTTTGCCCGCAAAAGATCATGCATATGTAAAACTCCAACCACCCGTTTACCACTATCGGCAACGACCAGGCTGGTGATTTTATATTTTTCCATTCTGTTTAACGCCTCAACACACAGACGGTTTGGCGAAATCGTCTTGGGGTTGGCGGTCATGACATCCCGGGCGCTAAGTTTCTCCAGAGGGCTCTTTTTCTCAATTGCCCGGCGCAGGTCGCCATCGGTGATAATCCCTAACAGTTTGTTATTATCGTCGACAACCGTTGTCATTCCCAATCGCTTGCCGGTGATCTCTAAGACCAGTTGAGAAAACAAGGTGTCGGGTTTGACCGAGGGGATACTGTCCTCGGCGTGCATCAATTGCTTAACTTTTATCAGGTTTCGGCCGATCGAACCGCCCGGATGAAGATTGGCGAAATCATCGGCGGTAAAGCCGCGTTTGTCCAGAAGTACCATCGCCAGGGCATCCCCCATAACTATCGCGGCTGTCGTCGATGAGGTCGGTACCAAGTTGATCGGACAAGCTTCGGATGGCACCGATACGTCCAACACGACCTCGGCCTCCTCCGCCAGAGTCGATTTTTTATCGCCGGTTATGGCGATAATCGGTATCATAAGACGTTTGAAAAGAGGTAATATCTTGATAATTTCCTCGGTATTGCCGGATTTACTGATCGCTATCAGCAAATCATCCCCTCTAACAACGCCCAGGTCGCCGTGTATACCTTCCGCCGGATGGAAGAAGAAGGCCGATATGCCGATTGAGGAAAAGGTAGAAGCAATTTTTTTGGCTACAATTCCCGATTTTCCGATACCGGTTACGATTACCCGGCCGCTGGTTTGATTGATTAGTTCTACCGCGCGGGTGAAATTATTATCGATTTTGTCGGCCAAAGCGGCTATTGCCTCGGCCTCCAGTTTGATTATATTTTTAGCTTTATCAAGCAAGTCTGTCTTCCTCTTTAATTCCCTGGCTTTCCAGAATCATATCTATTACTTCGCGTACCGCCCCGAAACCGCCGGTTTTTCGGGTAATATAATCGGCCGCATTTCGCACGATTATCGGGCTTTCGGGTACTGTTGAGGCCAGACCGCATTTTTGCAATACGCCCACATCGACTAAGTCGTTTCCCATATAAGCGATATTTTCATCATTTAGGTTGTATTTTTTTTTAAGTTTGTCATAAAAGTCTAATTTATCAACCGGCGCTTGAAAGATATCTTCCACCCCAAGTTCCCTTGCCCTAATTTCGGTAGCCGGCGATGGCCGACCGGACAGAAACGCGACCGTAATGCCGTAACGTTTGGCAATAACTATCCCCAGGCCATCGGCGATACAAAATCGCTTAAATTCCATTCCATCCGGGCCAATAAAGACGGTATCATCGGTCAAAATCCCGTCGACATCAAGGATTATTAATTTAATTTTGCGCGACCTGATCGCCAATTCAGTCATAAGTTATTCCCTTCACTGCCGAGAAAGTTATTGTCAGATTGTGGTTTAGTCAACAAAAAACGAAGCGGCAATTGATTTTTTGGAAGTTTACGGCAGGCATGCAAGCTTATCCGTGTTTTATTCTTATCTTGGTTCACTTTTTGCTTGCGAAAAACCAAAATTGTTGTATAATTAACCAAAGTAAATGAAGTAACTGAAACAATGAGTTTAATAAGTCAAGACCCGGTGATTAATAGCCGATATTTAAGGCAAGAGAAATAATTGTAAGATGTTGCAATAGTTAACGTTATGGCAGACCTTAAAATAGTACAACAAGTTGGTTTAAGACAGTCGATGGTTGTCAGGCCCGACCTGATTCAATCGCTTAAGCTGTTGATGGAACCGATATTAAACCTGGAGCAAATCCTTCGCCAACGCCTGTCCGATAATCCCTTACTTGAGGAAGTCGACCAGCGGGATAATCCTGATGAAATCGCCTCCATACCTGAAACCGAACCTGATCGCAATGACGAAGGTAATGTAGATCGAATCGATTGGCAGGAATTCTTAGGCGAAGATCATGAGTATAATTTCCGCGGAAATTACCGCGATTTTTCATTGGGCGGGGATGATGATTCGCGCGAATCGATATCTGTGGCCGAGAAAACATTGTTCGATCATCTGCTGGAACAGCTTGGCTATGCCAAAGTCACCGAGGAGCAGAAAGAGATCGGCGCTTATATAATCGGCAATATCGATGAATCCGGTTTCTTACGGATTTCGATTGAGGATATAGCCAGTGAATTGAAAGTTGAACCGGGAAAGATCACCGAAGTACTGAATGTTATCAAGACTTTCGATCCGACCGGAGTAGGCTCGTCAGACCTTCGGGAATGCCTGCTGGCTCAGTTGGAAGAACAGGGTCTTCAGGGCTCCCTGGCCTGGATTATAGTCGACGAACATTTGCCGGGATTAGAGAAGAAAAGTCAGATGCAATTGGCTAAATCCCTGGGGACCTCACCGGAACGAATACAAATGGCAATGGAAGTGATCAGGGGGCTATCCCCGCGGCCGGCTACCGGCATGTTCGTCAGGCCGGCGGCGCATATTGTGCCCGATCTTATCGTCGAAAAAATCGGCGATGAGTACATGGTTTTCCATAACGATAAGAATTTGCCCAACCTGCGGATAAACCAATCCTATCGAAGTTTGATTAAGCGAGGCAATAAATCTTCGGAAACGACCAAGCAATATGTTCGCGATAAACTGGAGCAAGCCAGATGGCTTATTAACGCGATCAATCAACGGCGCAACACCATGATTACGGTGATGGAGGCGATTGTCGATCAACAAAAAGAATTTTTCGAACATGGGGAGGCTTATCTTAAACCGCTCACTATGGAACATATCGCCGACACCGTAGGGATGAATGTAGCCACGATTTCGAGGGTCGCCAATGGCAAATATGTCCAGACCCCATTGGGTATGTACGAGATTAAGTACTTCTTTAATACCGGCGTCACGACCTCCAGCGGCGATGATATGCCCAAACGCGTGGTGAAAACCAAGATAGATGAGATTATCAGAAACGAAAATCCGGCTACTCCGTATTCAGATCAGGAGATTGCCAAATTGATGGATGCCCAGGGAATTAAATTGGCCCGCAGGACCGTGACCAAATATCGGGAAGAACTCAATATCAAGGCCGCTCGCTATCGTAAGCAGATTACTCGTACTCCATAATCAATTACCATTTAAAATGCAATGCCTCGAAGGGGGTCCGGAAATATCTTGTATAATTTGTCTCCCAAAAGTATAATTATTCATCGAACCCGAGACGAAATGGAGAGTATTTAATAACAATGTCAGGTTCCGGGGAAACGCCGGTATCGGCGAATAAATTAAAATCAGGGGTAATTGTCGGTGTTATTTGATAATTGG
>CAZFSN010000164.1:0-7395 GCA_964521815.1 uncultured Ignavibacteria bacterium
TTATATCGTCAGATTAGAAGCCCCAGGTCGCGCGAGCGGCGATATCCATATCCTGGGTGCTGTTTTTGCCCATAGCGTTGTACAGGCCTGCGATCTTGAATCCGAAATTCGGATTAACCTGGTATTCGACGTATGGACCAACCCGGAACCACTGTTCCTTGGTATCCGGCGCGGTCACGTCGTTATACTTATAATCCTGTCCCCAGCCGGTTTCAACTTCCAGACCGGGCAGGAAAGTCTCGTTTACGCCATAGCCGAAACTGAAATTAGCCCAGATCTCATCGCCGGGTTTCACTTCGGTATCGGAGTTTTTGAAGCGCAGGTTATAGAAAGCGGATGCCTGAACGCGATAAGGGAATTTCTCCATCGCGTAGGCTACGCCCGGACGCAGATTCATCTGGCCGGTGCCAAGCGCCTTCGCGTCATCGCCGGTGGGTAGATCGGCCCAGACCCAGACCGAGAAGTAAGAGCCCTTCTTGTGGTCATCCAGAAGCCAATATGCGGCCGATAATTGAACATCACCGATACCCGATTGAGAATCGCCAATCGGCGGGGTGTAGGAATTGTAAGGCAGACAGGCGCTGAACATCCAATGCTTGTCATTCATCATGCCGTAATAAGCCGGCCTGACGCTTAAACCGAAAGCGCTCCATGATTCGCCGCCGAAATATTCGACCGCGTCACCATCGCCATTGTAAACTTTGCTGGCGGTTGAATACGCCGGGTAGCCCTGAATGTAAAGACCGGGCGCATACGGCACATTATCAAAATCATGCACTTCGGCAAACGCCGTACCGATTAGAAATGCTCCAATCAGGATTGTTGTTAGGATTTTCATTTTTCCCTCCAGTTTATTTTAGAAATGAACATGTGTTAATATCTAAGTATGCTTTTTCGGTTAGGAATTATGCTTATGTAACCGTTCACCTCCTTGATCTAAGTCCAAAAGGATATTCTATGATTATTCGCCTTTGGTATTTTATTATCGATTAGTTTGACAGGATATTTAGCTAAATTCGCTAAAAATATTCTACTTTTAATTATTCGAAAAAATGCGAAAAAATCTAAATCTTGTTGCTATTTAATAAGTTACGGGCTGGTTTTTGATTTTATCATAGATAAGGATGTCTTGCAAAGTGCCGTTTTTCCTGCTGGCAACGTGGTCTTTTCGTATGAATTATCCTGTATATCCTTGTTATAATTGTCAATTTTAAGAGTTGATTTAAACCTGTTATTACAATATAATTTTGACGATAAAATACGGATTGTTTAAGTTAAGGTGTAACATTTTTAAACAGGAAGCAGGCTGAAATGCGCGATAGTCTAAGTTCACTGTGGAAAAATGAAGATTGGTGGGCGGTATGGATAGGGTTCATTATCATCTTGGGAGCTATACTACATTGGATTCCCAAAGTTCCTAAAATCGGCGGCTGGACCGATAACCCTCTTAATGTTTTTCTTATCATTAAAGACGGAGTGGTTGTCGGCAATATATTTTTGCCCTTATTAGTCCTGATGATCGGTCTCGGTCTCGTGACCGCTCTGGCAATAGCTTTCATGAAAACGGATAATATTTTGAAATACCTGGCCGGTTTCATCGTAGTTTTCATTTTAGGTTGTATATCTTTCTGGGTTGCTCATCAAGCCGGCATAAAATACTGGGGACTTAGCTATGCCATGTGGGCGTTGATTCTGGGCTTATTAATTTCCAATACTATCGGCACACCCGGATGGCTAAAGGCGGGGGCGAAAACCGAATTGTTCATCAAAATCGGACTGGTGCTATTGGGCGCGGAGATTCTATTCAAGAAAATATTATCCTTAGGTCTGCCAGGGTTGATGGTTGCCTGGATTGTCACTCCGATTGTGATCTTATTCATGTACAAATATGGCCGTGACTATCTGAAAATGAAGAATCTTCATCTGATTATTATTATTGCCTGCGCCACTTCGGTTTGCGGCGTTTCAGCGGCAATCGCGGCAGCGGCCGCCTGTTGCGCCAAGAAAGAGGACCTCACCCTGGCGGTTGGAATGACTCTTATATTTACCGTTTTAATGATGTTTTTTATGCCGTTGGGTATCAAGTTTATCGGCATGAATTCTATCCTGGGCGCGGCCTGGATGGGCGGGACTATCGATTCCACCGGCGCAGTCGTGGCGGCCGGTTCGATGCTTGGCCCTACAGCCGAAAAAGTAGCCGCCGTGGTCAAGATGATTCAGAACGTGCTGATCGGCGTGGTTGCGTTCGCGGTGGCTTTATATTGGGTAACCGTTGTCGATCGCGATCCATCCTGCAAACCGAGTTTGATGGAAATCTGGTATCGTTTCCCGAAATTCGTAATCGGGTTCGTAGCCGCCTCACTGCTATTCTCATTCGTACTTGTGCCGGCTTACAAAGGCGATTTTACTATAATTGAAGGCGCTATAATTAATCCCATTACCGGCGTCCTGCGAGGCTGGTTTTTCTGCCTGGCGTTCGTGGCTATCGGATTGGAGTCCAATTTCAAGGATTTAGCCGGTCGGATGGAAAGGGGCAAACCGATGGTTCTCTATGCAGTCGGACAGTCATTCAATCTGGTATTGACCCTGGCAGTCGCCTACATGGCGTTTATGGTGCTATTCCCGCATGCGGTACAATGACGATATGAATAAGTCATCTTCAAATTTGAAAGCCGGTCGCGACCCGATTTTAAAAACCAGGTTTGGGGATTGGCTGAAATTCGCGATTGGGCTATTGGTGATAGCCGGCGTTTTCTGTTTCTTCAGTTCAGACTATACGCCGCCGGGCATTTTCGGCGAGGTGCTTCGCCATAACCGGGCGAATAATATCGATGCTTCGCCGCTGTTTTATTCCGAGGTGGAGCATATGAGCCAGCTTGAAGCCGGGGTTCAAGTATTAAGAGAAGAAGCCAGGCTGAGGCAAATAGAATAAAACGATAATCTGATGATGTTTAGTCGGGTCGTGCCCGTTAGGGTGTGACCCGACTAAAATTAGTGAACAGGTCACGTCTCACCACGACCCGCCCGAACATATAATTTCGATATAATTCAGGTCTTTCTTAGGACATCGACAAAGGCGTTATAGGCGATATTGTCAAATAAAATAAAACCTACCGATTTAAGTTTAATCGAACTTTCCAGGAAAGCTCTGGTTTCGGTTATCATGACTTGAGCGCACTCATCGAGAGGAAAGCCGCCTACGCCGGTGCCAAGCGCCGGGAAATCTACCGATGATATACCAAGTTTTTCCGCTTTTTCTAACACGCTTTGAGTGGTTTTCTTAATCAGCATTTCATCCGTGCTCAAATCCTGCCCCATTACGGCCGCGTGTATGACATATTTCGCCTTAAGCTTGCCGGCTTTGGTTACGGCCGCCTCGCCTACATTGATTGGTCCGAGCTTGATAGCTTCATCCTCAATAGACTGCCCGCCTTTGCGCTTGATTGCTCCGGCCACCCCGGCCCCCATCCAGAGATAATTATTGGCGGCATTGACAATCGCCTCAGCCTTGGATTCGGTGATATCGCCTTGATCGCAAAAAATTATTTTATTATCAAACGTTATTTTTTCCATGATAACGCTCCCCGGATTTTTTCTGTTTTTGCTTTTAGCCTATTTTTCGATTCCATATAATTTAAAATCAACTTCAATAAATATATCACCAGCCAGGCGGTTAATACGCCAAAGGCTGCGCCGCCGAGCACATCGGAGGGATAATGTCGGCCGAGATAAATCCTCGACAGGCTTATCAAGATGGCTGATGTTATCAATAAAGCGGCATACTTACGATAAAAATAAACAACCACACCGGCGATAGCGAAAGCATTGGCGGCATGATTGGAGGGAAAACTAAAACGTCCTCCGCAGCCTACCAGAAGGCGGATATCGCTAAGTTCATAGCAGGGCCTGATTCTGCCGAACAGGGGTTTCATCACGTAATGCGACACCGGATCGACAATAGCGACGCAGGCTATGACCAGGATTATAACTGTTTTCATACGAAGCGATCCGCGCCAGAATAATATTATAGCTAAAATAATTAAGGCGAACAGGAAGATTTTCGATTCGGCGATAAACAGGAAAAACCAATCCAGTACCGGATTCGCCAGGTTGTGGTTGAAAAAATGGAGTATGGCTAAATCGAGATTTTCCAGCAATGTATCCTCCCAGATCAAAGGGATTGCTGAAAACCCACATTCTCGTCATTGCGAATCCCCATACGGGGGTGAAGCCGTCAAGGCACGTCCGTGCAGCCTGGATGTAAGTACTGCAAAATAACTTCCAGATTGCTTCGTCGCCCTTCGGGCTCCTCGCAATGACAAATCTGGAGGTTTTTAGATAATCCCAATAAGAATGATACAATGATATTAATTTTTTATCAATCGATTTTGAGGCTGTTACTTCAATAACAGGCAGCTTCTCGTTTGAATAAATTCACCGGCTTTTATTTTATAGAAATACAAGCCCGAAGAGAAATCATCGGCCTGCCATTCAATAGTATGATAGCCCGCCGGTTGTTCATCTGATAATAGCGATTCTACTTTTTGTCCGAGAATATTGTAAATCTCAAGCGTGACATACAATCGTTCCGGCAAATTATATCGAATAGTCGTTACCGCGTTGAAGGGATTGGGGAAATTTTGAGAAAGAGAATAACCCGATGGCAACTTATCTGGCGATTGATTGATACCGACAAGATGCTCCGGCCCCAGATACATAACCGATTGTAGCTCATCCGGCCCCGGATCAGGGGAGATATATGGGTCATAGATATAAGTGATATGCGGCAACGAATCAGCTTCCTCGGCGGCGCAGGGATATATTTCACTATGGCAGTCGCCATAGGCGCAGTCGGGAGATGGGCTGTTGGTAATATTCACTGGCGTCTCCCAGGTCAAGCCATCATTATCTAACCGGCAGATATAAATATCGCCGTTATATTCGCCGTCCGTGTTGGTATCGCCATCCGCGTATTGGCACCAGGTAGCGAAAAGCGTTGGCGGGTTTTCCCGTCGGCTTAATGATACTTGATCTATAAGTAATGAGAATGGGTGATGGTTGGTTGTTGTATCAGGGATTTGGCAGATTGTTTCTATAGTATCCGCGCCTTCCCGGTAATGTAACATCCAGTCCTGGCTATCGCCATAGACCGGCCAGGCCAGATGCAATTCATCGTTATAGTCAATTATCGCATCGATATTAACGATGGCCCGCAAATCGAGTTGCGGTTCCTCAGGATAAGGCACTTCAACTATGCCATTTGCAAAATCCCAGTCTTGGCCGTCATTTGACACAACGTAATTGGGCCAATTAAAAACCTGCGAAGTCGTATCATCAGAGTGCATGTAAACGATGGCCGATTTATCGGATACCGGCGATGATACGGCTATGCCGCAAATAACCATCACGGTATCGACTACCGAAACATCGGTCCAGCTATTACCGCCATTTTCGGATCTTGTATAACAAAACCGCATCGGTCTTCTATCCGTGCTCTCAGTCATCACCAGGTGGATAAAATTATTTCTATCTACGGAAATTCGCGGCCAGAAACATATGCCGGGACTGTCAGGAGTTTGCGGGAATATCTCATTAGGAGCTGTAAAATAATCGAAAAATTCGCTGCCGGGGTTCCAGCTGATTGCTCCGAAAATTCCATAACTTGCGCCGAATGCATGATAAATTGCGACCATACAATTATTATCATTGATATCGAAATTAGCCGAACCAGAATTGTTGGATTGGCTTACCTGACATTCACCTCTCCAGAGACCATCAGGATCACGCCAATTGTAATATATATGTCGTGGAGCCGGAGGATAAGGCCAGCCCAACAGTTTCATCCAGCAAACATAAATAGTGTTATCATCGCACACCGCGATCCGGCCCATATTTTGAAGGGTTGGATAGGTCGTGCCGATAATATCGCCCAAAGGCTGGGCTATGCCCGCAATGGCGGTAAGCAGGATAATTAAAACTGATAGTTGTTTCATTCCACTCCCCCAATTAAGCTTACTGAATCATCTCATTATTAATGTTTGATGATAATGCCAAATCTTACTGGCTTTTTATAACTAAATCGATATTATATAATATAATACTGAAATCCCTTTTCTCCTAACAGAAAATATTCGTTTACGGCAGGCTACTCTGTAACTATAATTGTTTCATGCTGTTTGAAAAATTCGCCGATGATTACGCTCGATTCCGGCCGGATTATCCAGATAATTTAATCGAATCGATTGTCAATCGTTTTCAGCTTAACTCGAATAGCCGGATACTTGACCTGGCCTGCGGCACCGGCAATCTGACTCGTCAATTGCAGGCAATAACTCATAGCCCGGTGATCGGTATTGATTTCTCTACAGTTATGCTGAAACATAATCTGGAAAGCCGCAGTGCCTGCGCCAAAGCGGAGGAGTTGCCGGTGAAAGCCGCAATGTTTAACGTCGTATTAGTCGGACAGGCGTTTCACTGGTTTGATTTCGATGTCGCCTTGGCTGAGATAAGCCGGGCGCTGAAACCAGGCGGCGGGGTGGCTATAATCTGGTACAGACGTAAGAAACCGCCGACAAGCCATCGCCTGAAAATGGATGAACTGGTGAAACGCTACAATCCCGATTTCAAGCCCGGGTTTATGGATCATGACTGGCGGAAAATTATTTCAGTTCATGGTGGATTCGATAATATCGATGATTTCGCCACCGAATGTGTTTACAAGTACGATATTCAGGATTATCTCAAGCTGCAACGCTCCAAATCTTATATCGGGGATGCCATGCCGCCTGGGATACTGGATAAATTTATGAACGAGGCCGAATCAATGTTGCAAAATATGTATCCGGATAATATCGTACCGGAGGAGATGCAGTTTTATTATGTCAGCGCCCAAAAAGTCTAAAATACTCCTAACCGGCTTGCCGGGATGCGGCAAAACGACTTTGATAAAGAAGATCGTCGATAAGCTTAATCGGCCTGTTAGCGGTTTTTTCACTAAAGAAATAAGGCAACACAAGCAACGGGTCGGTTTTGAGGTGGAGACATTTGGTCAGCCGGTCAGACAGGGGGTGTTGTCGCATATCGATATCGATTCGAAATATCGGGTCGGGCAATATGGAGTCGATATCGACATTTTCGAATCTATAGTCTTGCCGGAAATCCAACTTGGCTTGCAGATGAACAACCTGCTGGTAATCGATGAGATCGGCAAGATGGAGTTGTTTTCCTTGCGTTTCAAGAATATGTTGATAACGATTTTCGATAGCAAAATTCCGCTACTGACGACAATCAGCTTTAAACCTCAGCCGTTCTGTGATCGCTTGAAAAGCTATGCCGATGTCGACTTGATTGTGGTCGATAAAAGCAACCGGGATGAGCTGACTGATATGATTGTTC
>CAZFSN010000165.1:0-7347 GCA_964521815.1 uncultured Ignavibacteria bacterium
TCCAGCTTAATCGTAAAATGTCTTAGTACCGGCGCTTGCCAGATTATTTTCAAAGGCTTCACCAGGCTTTTATCATCGCGGATTTTCTTAAACACCTCGACCACATACTGCATATGCGCCATTGAATAAACCCGGCGGGGGATAGCCAGCCGGACCAGTTCCATCTCCGGATACTTTTCGGTGCCGCCGGGTTGCTTGCCCAGCATAATCCCGCCGATTTCGACTGCCCGCACGCCGCCTTCACGATATAACGCCACGGTCAAAGCCCAGCCGGGAAATTTATCGCGCGGAAAATCAGGCAGGAATGATTTAGCATCGACGAATATGGCATGACCGCCGGGGGGACGCACAATCGGAATATCGTTGGCTTCCAGCATCTCGCCGAGACAGCGTACTTGCTCTATTCGGTAGTGAAGGTATTCTTCATCCAAAGCCTCGATTAAACCGCGGGCGACCGCTTCCAGATCACGTCCGGCCATTCCGCCATAGGTGGAGAAACCCTCGATCAGAATGAGCATAGTGGTAATCCGGCCGGCTAAATCATCATCGTTGGTAGCGAGAAAGCCGCCGATATTAGCTAACCCGTCTTTTTTGGCCGACATCGTACAGCCATCGGCATAGCTAAACATCTCATTGGCGATTTCTTTGATAGATTTATTTTGATAGCCGGGTTCGCGCCGTTTGATAAAGTAACAGTTTTCGGCATAACGGCAGGCATCGAGGAAGAATGGGATATCGTATTTATGCAGAAGCTCGCTGTAGGCTTTGATGTTAGCTATCGACACCGGCTGACCGCCGCCGGCGTTGTTGGTAACCGTGAGCATGCCGACCGGCACTTTTTTTTGACCGATCTTCTTTATCAGCGATTCGACTTTGTTAAGATCGATATTGCCTTTGAACGGGAAATCCGATTTGGGATCCAGACCTTCATCGATAACCAGGTTCACAGCCTCGGCGCCCTGATGTTCGACATTGGCGCGGGTGGTGTCGAAATGCGTATTGGAGGGGATTATATCCCCGGCTTTGGCGATATTGGTAAACAAAAGGTTTTCAGCCACCCGCCCCTGATGAACAGGGATGATATTTTTATAGCCGGTGATACTTTTGATTGTGCTTTCGAACGTGAAATAATTTTTACAGCCGGCGTATGATTCATCGCCGGTCATCAGACCCGCCCACTGGTTATCGCTCATGGCCGATGTGCCCGAATCGGTCAGCAAATCGATAAAGATATCGGCGGCGGCGATTTTGAACACGTTATAATGCGCCTCGATTAATTTGCGCAGTCTTTGGTCGCGGGGCAGAAGCCTTATCTGTTCAACTGTTTTGGTCTTGTAAGGTTCCGGCAGGAAATCCATTGTCCGCTCTCCTTAGAAGATTAGAAAATACCATAAACACGCCCAAAAACACGAGCGTAAATATAAAACTTTGGGCGAGCCAGAAATATTGATACTGGTCCAGAGGACCTCTGAATATCGCGCTTAAAAATGATAGAAAATGATCGCCCAAGGCGATTGACACCGGCTTCAGCCTTTCAGCCGGGGTGGCGAGAGCGATAGGGATATTACCCAGCGCGAGATGCAAAACCGAAAATATCAACGCCAGACGGAGTACTCGTCCGTTGACGAACCTGTGTTTGAGTATTTTAGACGATAAATAAGTTATGACCAACGCGGCCAGGATACTGAACGCCGATGTTCCCATCCCCAGGCCCATAAACAATAGTTCAATAATTCCCGCCAGGAAAAACAGGATAATATAGCTTAACAACACACCCTCCCAAAAACAGCCGGCCGGTCAAAGTTATTTTTCTGATCAACAATACGTTCCATATCTTTGATTAGCCTGACAAAAGTTAACTTTTTTCCAATTCGAACTCGGCTTTTATATAACCGACTTCCTTATTTGTCCAATTATAAATTATACTGTGATGGTAATTCTGGAGTTTCTCTAATTCTTCGGAGGTAACAACTCCCATTTGTCTTAACATCTCCAGGCTGAAATTATAAAGCGCCCGCCGCGTGCCATCGCTGATTTTTACAGTCATGCCCCAACCCCTTTCGACCAGACCCATGCAATGAAGGCCTTCGGCCCCGGCCTTGGCTATGAGTTTCTCCTTACATACTTGCATTATATCCGTATCATAACGTCCAACGCCGCCGACCATATGCGGATGATCGATCATCGCTTGATATATTGCCGAATATACTTTAGCTTTATCGCGGGGCACCGATGGCGGCGTGACAAAACGCGCGAATCCAAGCGCCATGTTATAAAGCGGCAAGGCTTGCACCGGCGCTGAACAGCCATCGACACCGATTTTGATCTTCTCCAGCGGATAATCGCAGATATAAGCGATAGCCTCATTGATAAGCTTTTGCACCGGATGTTCAGGGTCGAGGTAATTTTCCACAGGCAGGTTTTTAAAAACGCATAATGATAACATGCCGGCGTGTTTGCCCGAACAATTATGCTGAAGCTGGGTGAATTCTTCATCGGGTTTGGGTTTGATATTATTAGCTGTATAGTAGTGGGGAATATGCGTGCCGCATTGAAGATATTCCGGCCCGAGGCCGATTTTATCCAGTATCTGGGCTACTATTTGAGTATGCTGAGGTTGGCCGTTATGAGAACCTGAAATGATGGCTATTTCCTCTGATGTAAATTTAAAGCGGTGCGCCGCGCCGGATTCAACCACAGGAATTGCCTGAAACGGCTTGGCGGATGAACGCAAAAAAGTGACGGTTTCGGGATCGCCGATTTTGTACAAAATTTTGCCATCCGATTTTACTACAACCGCGTGACCGTAATGAGTCGACTCGATAGTCCCGCCGCGATAAACGTTTACAACCCGATGCGCCAATTAAATGCCGAGCTCCTTTAAAATTTCGGGGATATCCATGAAAGTTCTGGCGTGATGTCCGCCGGCTTTGGTTAAAGCTTCCACTTTGCTTTGCGCGGTGCCGACATTACCTTCAACTATTGCCCCGGCATGGCCCATCCGCTTACCGGGAGGGGCTGATAATCCGCCGATCATGAAAAGAACGGGTTTGGACATTTTCGATACCTGGTCGGTAGCTCGCTCCTCGTACACGCCGCCGATTTCGCCTACCATAACCACTGCTTTAGTCTCATCATCTTTATCGAATATCTTCAGGATTTCATCGAAAGTCGAACCCAGCACCGGATCGCCGCCTAAACCGACACAGGTAGTTTCGCCGTAATCGGTTCGGGTGAGCGTATCCGCTACGTAATAGGTTAGAGATCCCGAACGGGAAACCGTGCCGATTCGGCCGCGCTTGAAAGCGATATCGGGGATAATTCCGACATTAGCCTGACCGGGGGAGATGATACCGGCTGTATTGCCGCCGATAACGGTCGTGCCGTGTTCCAAGGCAGCCTTGCGGACATACATCATGTCAGCGATCGGAATATGTTCCGGGACTACCACCACGAACGGGATTCCGGCATATATCGATTCCAACGCCGCGGCTTTGGCATATTGAGCCGGCAGGAAAATAACCGATACATTGGCGCCGGTAGCGGCTACGCATTCCTCGACCGTATCGAACACCGGCATACCATCGATATCTTGACCGCCCTTGCCCGGCGATGTGCCGCCGACAATTTTAGTGCCATAGGCTTTCATACGTTTGGCATGGAACGAACCGCCGGTGCCGGTAATTCCCTGAACGAGCACTTTTGAGTTTTTATCTATCAGGATTGACATCTATTAATTTCCTTTGTTTATTTTATTTAAAACGTTTTTGATATTCGTATAAATTGCCTTTATCCAAAAATAACCTCTTGTTCTTCTAAAATCTTATCTATTAAAAGCGGGTGAAGAGATTTATACGTTAACACATCGACTTTTCTGTGCAAGAAATCTTCCAGATCAAGTTTTAATCCGATTAAATCAAGTAGACTTTTTCCGGACCCAAATTCGACAAGCAGATCAATATCACTGTCAACCGTTTGCTCATTTCGGACAATCGATCCGAACAGCCCGGCCTTTTTCACGCCATAACTTTTCAGAATATCAGAAATTGAGTTTTTTATCTTTTGGATCTCGGGATTGTTCATATTATTCTTTTTGTCCGATGTTTTCGATTTTAAGCTTAAATTTTCCTTTGGGAATTGTGACAATCTGAAAAGGCGATGTCAAAACCGGCAGCATCGTTCCTCCTGCCCTTTCGTAATTGATTACTTTGACATTCAGAAAACCATTGGCCTTATTGATTGAGGCGATTTCATTATGATAACCACCGGAGTTTTTCCTTCCCATAAACACAGCCAGAACCATCTGCTTATCAAAATCAATTCCCGGCAAGTCCGGCATCGGTTCGATATCGCCATTGGCCAGATGCCAAATTTCGGCCCAGGTTTCTTTATCGCCGATCAGATAACTCGAGGCGGTATCGGCCAGACTGTGTTGGCCGGCCAGAATGGGAGTGAATTCAACCTGTTTACCGGCTTGGTCCGTTCTGGCCGCTGATGAGCAAACTGCGAAAATGCAGGCCAACGCGATAATTGGAATTAATGATTTAATTTCATGCCCCCTTGGCTAATTCTACTGCCCTTTTGGCGATATCTTCGATAGGTACCTCGATACCGTGAAATTCGATTTTTTCGAACAGCTCCGGCGATTCTTTTCTGGCTTCTTCGAATATCCTCACGCCTTCCTGCCACATATTACCGGTCATCCTCATTACCATTGGTTTGGAAAGGCCGTGTTCTCTAAGGAATTTCACCACGCCGATCGCGAAATCATCACATTTGGATATGCCACCGAAGCGTGCGCCGAATATCACTTTTACCTGAGGATTATCATCCAGCAAAACCAGCATTTTAGCGATACGTTCAGGCGATGGCCCGCCGCCGGAATCCATGAAATTAGCCGGCTTGCCACCAAAATGCGTGATAAAATCATTACCCATGATACCGTAGCCCGCCCCGCCTGGAAACATCCCGATATTACCATCGAGATCCAGATAGGGGATACCCCATTCGCGAGCCTGTTTTTCGCGTGGCGTCAGTTCACCTTCCTCGTGACGTTTTTCGATCCCCCGGTCAGCCAAATCCGGATGGCGATATAAGGCGTCATCATCAAGACTTACACGGGCATCGGCACATATAAAATCGCCATTCTGGATCAACACCAACGGGTTAATCTCGGCCAGCTTGCAGTCATAGCCTTTATAGAACTTGAAAAGCGAAATTGCCATCGACGCGAAAGCTCTCAGCTTAGTTGATGGCAAACCGATTTTCTTACCCAAATTCATGACCTGGAAATCATATAGATCCTGATCGATATCGAATTCGAGTTTAAATATCTTCTCCGGATGTTTCGCGGCAATTTCTTCGATATCGACTCCGCCTTCGCCGCAGGCAATAACAGTGATTTTATAGTCGGCTCGATTTAGGGTGATGCCAAGATATAATTCTTTTTTAATATCGATTGCCTGTTCCGCCAGCAATCTATTGACCGGAAAACCCTTTATGGTTTTGCTAAATATCTCTTTGGCAGTTTCATAGACTCGATTGGCATCTTTTACTACTTTGATTCCGCCCGCTTTACCTCGACCGCCGGTTAGCACCTGGGCTTTCAAGACTAATGGCAGACCAACTTTATCAACAACTTCATTTATCTCATCTATCTTATTGACAACGATAGAATTCGGGACAGGGAGTTTGAATTCTTTGTAAAGTTGCTTTGCCTCATATTCATACAGTCTCAAGGTTCCTCCTCGATAATCTCCATATTCTACATCAACAAACCTAAAGTAATACAAAAGTTTTAATCAAGTCAAATAAAAAGGGAATCTTCAACTATAAAACGCTTATTTTATTGCGCTGAATGTCGGTTTTTGTGTAGTTATAATTGATATCATTAGGTTGTTGACAAGTAAATTTCTTGACAAAACCAACTTAATTATTACCTTATATATGAAAATAGATCGGGAACCTTTCTTGAGTCCGTCCAGATAGATAAAGAAGTGAAATGTCCGTATGATTAGTTCAATTATAAACACGTTCGCCGCTTCCGGAGGCCGCATTAAAAAATATGAGTATATTTGAAGACTTTAAAAATTTTAGCGCTAATATAAGCGATTTTATTCAGAACGTAGCCGAAAAAACTCAGCATTGCGTGTATATTATCCAAAACGACAAATTTATTTTTGCCAATAACAAATTCGCTGAACTTCTGGACCTTTCCTTGGATAAAATTGGTGCGACTCTTCCGGAAGAATTATTTAATTTGATAGTTCACCCCGATTTTCGCGACAAAACCTCGTATTTTTATTCCGTTTATCCTGATCAGCCGATTTCTGAAACCGGTTTCGAGATGAAGATAAAAAACAATTCGGGCCGTGAATACTGGATCAACCTGGATGTGCAAGTAATTCGCGGGGATTCTGCCACACTGCTTTTTGGAATGATTATAGATATTACCGGGCGCAAACAAGCTGAAGAGTTGCTCGAAATATCCGAAGAGCGATATCGGCAGATATTCGAATA
Source organism: uncultured Ignavibacteria bacterium (assembly GCA_964521815.1). Taxonomy (GTDB): domain Bacteria; phylum Zixibacteria; class MSB-5A5; order UBA10806; family 4484-95; genus JAAEQD01. The sequence continues at coordinate 6,520 of CAZFSN010000165.1, forward strand.
TTCGAAAGATGCTCTTTTCATAACAAAAATGGACGCCGATTTTAGCGATATCAATAAAGCAGCTGAATATTTGACCGGCTACTCCAAAGCCGAACTTCTGCGAATGAATGTCAAAGATTTATGTCATCCTGACAGTCAGTATACCCTTGAAGATATTTACGATAAGATTATGGTCAGTGAGGAAGTAATAAAAGAGGCTTATATCAGACGGAAAGATAACAGCAAAGTACCGGTTGAAATGAGCCATAAACGAATCATTATCCGTGGAGTGCCGTTCGTTCATTCTGTAGCCAGAGATATTACCGACCGAAAACAAGCCGAACAAGCTCTTCAGGAAAGCGAACTGTTCAACCGGGCCGTTATTGAGGATTCGCCTATGGGAGTTTCGGTGAGGAGCAAAACCGGCAAACTTTTAAGTTACAACCGTTCCTGGCAGAAAATCTGGAATAAAAGCGATGAAGACGTTCGCGCGGATATGACCCGGGAGCGGGCTGAATTAAGATTTGATAAAAACGATGAGTACCTGGGAGAGTGGCAGCCTAAAATCCGCCATATCTATGAATACGGCGGACATTTGCATATCCCTGAAGCCCGGACTATTGGCCATCGGCAAAGAGAGGAGCATTGGGTATCTCAGCATTTTTACGCAATAAATAATAGTCATGATGACGTGGATAAGGTAGTAATACTTACTGAAGATATCACTGAACGCAAAAGGGCGGAGTCGGCGCTTCAGGAAAGCGAATTATTTAATCGGGCGGTGATCGAGAGATCACCATTAGGTGTGTCTGTACGCAATAAATATGGCAAATTACTCAGCTATAACCG
>CAZFSN010000166.1:0-7266 GCA_964521815.1 uncultured Ignavibacteria bacterium
ATTTTTAGCCAGGTCAAGGGTTAAAATATTCTGTTCATTTTTAGCAATTCTGGAAGCCGGGGCTGAACAGGTATTGAAGATTATTAACAGGCTTGAAAGTAATGCAAGCCATTTATGAAAGATCAGTCTTCGCACATTGCTTCCATTTATATAACGGGTTAATTATAATGAAATTCCAAATGCATCTATATCTGCTCATCCTCTCCTTGCATGTCCGGATTGTCATTCTCCGGAATATCCAGTTCCGCTTGACCAGGTAACTCCGCCTCCTCATCCACCCATTTGGCCCGTTCTTCTTTATCGAGCTTTCTCAGATTTTTGAAGGCGCTTCGGATAATGGCTACCAGCAAGAATGCCGCAATAGCCCCGGCGACAAAATCGAGCAAATAACCGGTGAAACCGAATATCCTGACTTTTTTCACCCAGATCAGAACGGTGTTCATAATAATCAATAACACCCGCGCCTCGGTAGTGGAGACCCTCATATAGGATATCTTGAAAATCTGAACTGAATTGGTAGCCAGGTAAGTATTGATCGAGGCGATAAAGAACAGGCTCAAAACCAGCCAGACAAACGGCTGACTGATCAAACCCGAATAAGCCAGGCCGAAAATCATGAAAGCTACGCCGAACGCATCGACTAAGTGATCGAGGTAATAGCCATATTTTGGCCGTTGCTGGTTACGATAGCGGGCTAACGTGCCATCCATGCTATCGCCGAACCAGTTAATCACATGTCCGATACTGGCGATAACCAGAAAGATGCTGCCGAATTTTGCCAGATAATATGATAACCCAACCAGAGCCATAGCCGCCAAACCCAGATAGGTCAAATGATCGGGGGTTACCCAGATAGGCAATCTGGGGGCAAACCACAATAAAGCTTTCTTTTCGATATCCGCCAGAAAGCTGGTTTGAACCCGTTGGCCGCTAAGTTTTTCATCTTTGCGATTATTCAAAATTACCTCCAAATCTCAAGTTTACGGAAAACAGGGGATATTAATTCTAATTTTGATAATTATATAAAATATTTTACCCATTTAAAAGTAATATTAATTATATTAGAAAACAGTTTGAAACGCCGGAGCGTTTTTACCGTTATATATCCATGAGAATATATAACGCCATGGCCGGCTAAATAATAATGGCCTGTTTAAAAAATTAAAACGAGGGAAAATGGAAATGTCAACGATGAAAAAGTTCGCGTTATTAACGTTAGCGGTTCTGATTATCGGTTTATCGCTCTGGCTATGTTGCGGCCCAAATCAATCCGCTGTGCCGCCGATTGCCAAAACGGAACCCAAAGCGGATACTCTTTTTAACGATATCCGAATCGATAACTACTACTGGCTTCGCCAGCGCGACAATCCCGATGTTATGGCGTATCTCGAGGCGGAAAACGAATATACCGACGCTAAAATGAAGCATACCGAGGATTTTCAGGAAAAACTGTACCAGGAGATTATCGGCCGTATCCAGGAAACCGATATAGATGTGCCGGAAAAGATCGATGATTATTATTATTACAAGCGTACCGAGGAAGGCAAACAATATCCGTTCTATTGCCGCAAACACGGCAGCCTCAATGCTGATGAGGAGATCTTTCTCGACCCCAACGAACTGGCCGCCGGTTATGAATTTTACGATATAGGTTCATACTCTGTCAGTGATGATCACAATATTCTGGCCTACGCGGTGGATACATCCGGGGCAGAAGAGTATACGATCTATTTCAAGGATTTGAAAACGGACAGCAATCTTGATGATAAAATAATCAACACCGATTTACAAATCACCTGGGCTAATGATGACTCGACGGTTTTCTATACTACCCTCGATGATGTCAGGCGATCCGATAAGCTCTGGCGTCACAGACTGGGTAATAAACAGGCTGATGATGTCATGATCTTCCATGAACCCGATGAAGCTTATTACCTGGATATCAGTAAAACTAAAAGCAAGAATTACCTGATAATGACACTGGGCGCCAAGATTACCTCGGAAGTTTACTATCTGGATGCTAATAATCCAACCGGCAAATTCAAAATCATCGCCCCGCGCAAACATGGGATGGAATACTATGTCAGCGAACATGACGGCCAATTCATTATCCGCACTAATGATAATGCCGAGAATTTCAAAATAGTCTCGGTCTCAACCGCTAATCCGGCGAAAAAGAACTGGCGTGATTTCATCGCGTACGATGATTCAGTGATGATAGATGATTTTATGCTATTCAAGGATTACCTCGTGGTCTTTGAACGCCAGAGAGGACTTCAGCAAATAAGGGTGAAAGCTTTCAACACCATGGATGATTACCAGATCGATTTTCCTGAACCGACTTATTATATCTGGAATACCGGCAATCTCGAATACAACACGAAACTTCTGCGTTTCACTTACACCTCGCTGGTCACGCCGCGATCGGTCTATGATTACGATATGTCGACCCGTCAGCGGGAGTTGAAAAAACGCTATGCCGTGCTGGGCGGCTATGAACCGGATAATTATCAATCCGAACGGATATTCGCCAAAGCCGATGACGGCACGATGGTGCCGATTTCGCTGGTATATAAAAAAGGTTTGGAAAAGGATGGTTCACATCCTATGGTCATTGATGCCTACGGAGCTTATGGTATCAGCGAAAACCCGTATTTCTCCTCAAGCCGTCTTAGCCTTCTGGACCGGGGTTTTGTCTGGGGCATTGCTCACGTGCGCGGCGGCGGCGAGATGGGCGAGTACTGGTATGAGGATGGCAAGTTCCTGAAAAAGAAAAACACCTTCACCGATTTAATCGCTTGTGCCGAATATCTGATAGCTGAAAAATACGCCTCGGCCCATAAGCTGATAATCTGGGGCGGCAGCGCCGGCGGCTTGACTATGGGTGCGGCCACTAATATGCGGCCCGATCTGTTTTATGGTGTTATCGCCGATGTGCCGTTCGTGGATGTGCTCAATACCATGCTGGATGCCTCGATACCCTTGACTGTAGCCGAATACGATGAATGGGGCAATCCCCACAATGAGGATTATTATTTTTACATCAAATCGTATTCGCCGTATGACAATGTCGAAGCTAAACCATATCCGAATATGCTTATCAGAGCCGGTTTGAACGATCCGCGGGTACAATACTGGGAACCGGCCAAATGGACTGCTAAACTTCGCGCGCTGAAAACGGACCATAACATATTGCTTCTGAAAACCAATATGGGCGCCGGTCACATGGGGGCCTCCGGCCGTTACGATTACTACCGCGAGGTCGCGTTCGATTATGCCTGGATTTTGGATTTATTTGGGATACGGGAGTAGGTTTTGCAAAGCTGTCGGGTGAGGCCACCCGACAGCACGCTTAATGCACATCTTAAGGGCGTATTGATATACGCCCTACAGACGGTAGGTCAAGTCCACTTGGGACTTGACCTGTTGATTGGGGGAAGTCAAGCCTCAAGTAGGCTTGACCTACAGGACTACAGGTAGGTCAGGAGCCCCATACGAGCCTTCGGCCTGCGCTCCTGACGAGTGATCTTGACATATTATTCGTTGAAACCTCAGTGGTTTCGACCCGCGCCTGTCATTGCGAGGAGCGAAGCGACGCGGCAATCTGTCAATCCTTTGGCACAACCTCAGAGGACCCAACAACACGTTGAACAGTGGTAGGTCAAGTCCACTCGGGACTTGACGACCCGATTGAGTGAGTCAAGCCTCAAGTTGGCTTGACCTACGGGGATGATGAGCTGATTGGAGCAAAACAAATGGTAAAAAAGACAGAGTTTAATGAACAAAAGGCGATGGAAAGCCTGAAAAAGTCGCCGGCCTACAGACTTGCCTATGAAGACAGCGATTTTCTGAACAGCTATCATGCCCGGCCGGCTCGCCTGCAATTGGAATTGCTGAAAACCGAAATCGGCCTGGAGCAACATAATATTAAATCCACCATAGTAGTTTTCGGCAGCGCCCGAATATATGATTCCGCGAAAGCGGGGAAGATAGTCAAAGAGCTAAAGCTGAAGCTTTCGAAAGAACCTGGCGATGCAGGCCTTGAAAAGCGGCTGCGTATCGCGGAATCGGTCTTGGAAAAATCAAAGTACTACGATCAAGCCGTCGAGTTTAGTCGCCTCGTATCCTCGGAATGCCAGGTGATGGAGCATTCCGAGTACGTGATTATCACCGGCGGCGGCCCGGGCATAATGGAAGCGGCCAACCGGGGCGCGTTTGAAATAGGCGCCAAATCGATTGGCCTAAATATCACGCTGCCTCATGAACAAGAGCCTAATCCTTATATCACGCCCGATTTATGTTTTCGCTTTCACTACTTTGCTATCCGAAAAATGCATTTCATGCTTCGTGCCAAAGCCCTGGTTGCTTTTCCCGGCGGTTTCGGTACCCTTGATGAGTTGTTCGAAGCGATAACGCTTGTGCAGACCAGGATTATCAAACCTTTGCCGATAGTGCTTATCGGCAAAAAATTTTGGAAAAAGCTGATCGATTTTGAATTTCTGGTCGAACAAGGCACCATCTCGGAGAAAGATCTGAATTTGTTCGTATATGTAGATTCAGCCAGGGAAGCCTGGGATTATATAAAGAATTATCATGGGTAGGTCAGGAGCCTCATACGAGCCTTCGGCCTGTGCTCCTGACGAGAAAATAAAACCACCGAGCTATTTAGATAAATTATATTTATTCTTCTTGCCGCGGTTCATCTCGCTAAACGGGCCGTTATCTTCTAAGAACGTACAATCACCTGTTTTGTTATACTCGGCTTTAAAGTACCATTTGTCAGTTTCCATATCAGAATAATTATAAAATTCTTTGATTGCTTTGACTTTATCTGTATCGGGATAATAATCATATGTAGTAATGCTGTATATTTTAAAATACTTATAATCAGAGCCATTACTATTCATAGAGCAGGGATAAGTGCAACAAGTTAAATATTCAACTAATTTTCCACCTTTATAAATAGATACCCATAAATCAACGCCAATTTGAGAGCTAAAAGTATAAAGTTTATCTTTTTCGTTACATGCACAGATTTCAATCGTATCTCCTAAAAATACATAAAAAAACCCACTATTTCCATAAACATCATCGATTGCGCTAATTTCCTGAATGAATTTAGTTTTGCCATTTTCAAACCATACTTTCATGTACATTTTATTATCCGGTTTACTCGGCAGTGCTTGGGTATTTTCAATTAAACTGTCAATATTTGGATGCAAGTATTGTCCTCGTTGATTTTGGAGCCAATAGTATAACGAAGAATATTCATAATACTTTATATCCCCGTTATGCTTGAACTGACCTATGTATTCTTCAATAGTTTCAGGGGCAATTCTATCAACCATCCCTGATAATTCCCTGTCACAATATGCCAAGCCGACGTGAATTATTGTCACAATAATAACCGATATGATGTATTTTATATTCATATATTTAATCTACTCTATCATTGCCGAATTGTCAAACTCCTTTCTAGTGGGGCAGGAATCCCTTCTCGCCCCCCAAATGGCGTAGTTGCGATTTCATCCTTATTACGAAGCTCCCGCTTTGTAATGAACCATCCTTCCCAAGCATGAGCTTAGAAAGGAGCGGCAAAACGTTATGCTCTTACGAAATTTCCCTTGACACCCCCCATCGCCGTATCCTAAAAACACCCCGATGAAACCGGAGGATATCAAACAGGCGATAAAAGACAGCTTGCCGGAGGGCGAGGATATCTGCCAGTTTATTCCTGATGTCCACAGCGAACGACACAACTACGCCCTGGCAGTCACATCAAACAGGCTGATTATCTGCAAGAAAGGCTTTATCAAGCATAACTACTCCGATTATCCCGGTATCAAGCTGGAACGGGTAAGGCTGGAGGAGGGGATGTGGAAATCCTCGGTGACTTTCGAGTTGAAAGGCGGGGAGACTCTCAATTTCGAGCGGCTCGACAAGGACAACGCCCGTAAGTTGTGCGGTTTCGCCCGCACGATGATCGCTGAGGCCGATTCGCGGGCATCGGTGGCGGTTAAGATTTGCCCCGATTGCGGCGCCCAGCTCAAGAAACGGGCCAAAGTCTGCCCCTACTGCGAATATCAATTCAGCGAGAAGACGATAGATTAGACAGCCTGATCTGGAAACTCGTCAGGAGCGTGGCGAAAGCCACTCCTTTCGGGACAGGGCTCCTGACCTATCCTCAATGCGGGGGTAGGAATCCTTTCCTGCCCCCGAACTATATGGCATTAATATCGGCAGGAATCCCTTCCTGACGACGCGGTTAAGTATATTCATTGTCATTCCCGCAGTTTATTGTTATTCCCGTAATTCATTGTCATTCCCGCATTTCATTGTCATTCCCGCGAAGGCGGGAATCTATACTATGCTCTTAGATTGATATATCAATTTTCCATTTATTCACAGGTTCTACAAATAAATTGATTTTCCATAACCGCTTTAAGTTCATATCGTGGATTTCCGCCTGCGCGGAAATGACAGGTTGTTCTCGTTACAAAACTCCCGCTTTGTGACGAGGCGATACTGTGCTGTCACTTATCTTTCAACCGCGCGTCCTGTTTCAACAGCGCCATATATTCCGCCACCATCTCCGATTGCGCTTCCAGAAGTTTCTCTAAAAGCCGCAAACCCAGATCAAGCGACAAGCGAACAATATCGGCGATCGGCCGATTGTGACTATCGGCTAAAGCTTTGATTTTTGCCCGCATCTTTTCCGAAGCCCGGATTTGCAGGTGATGTATATCGCCGGCCATTATTTACTCCTTATCATGATACTTTATATGGTTGATCATTACATTCGGCGGATTGAAAATCCGGCCAATCCGCTTTTTTAGTTTCTTGTTGATTGTACTCCAGCTATCGCCGGCTTTTTTGCTTCGTATGATTTTCTCTATGGCCGTCCTTTCGGGATGATTGCAGATAGGGCATGATTTGAGGTCATCGAATCGGCCGGGCCATCTGGATTTAACCGCTTCGGCCAGCGAGGCTTTAAGTATTCTCAAGCTTTCCCTTAGAAGGCGATAAACCGTCCGCTGATCCAGGTCCAATTCAGCGGCAATATGATTTGCCTCGAGATTTTCAAAATAATACATGACTGTTATCTGCCGATGATCGCTATCGAGGTCATAAACTTTCTGTCTTACCAAATCCAGAAAGCTCTTATATTCATCAGATTCATTGGATTCTGATGGCGGATTGGCGGCGATTTTAACTAAAACCTGGTGATCGACGAAAATTTGTGTCATCTTATACTCCTTTATTGTA
>CAZFSN010000167.1:0-7234 GCA_964521815.1 uncultured Ignavibacteria bacterium
GTGGAAACCGGCCGCCTCGAGGCGTATTCCTATCTGCAAAAACCATGTGATATAGATAAGCTCGTTCAGGTCATCGAAGAAGCCCGCGAAGATAAAATCCATGTGATGGCCCGCCAGGAAATTCCCCACGTGGAAAAAGGATCGCTAAAAAAATGGCTGATCGGTTCCCATAATTCAAGACCGGGGATCATCATACTGGGCTTGTTGCTTTTTGCTATAATTGTCTTAACACCGGCTCCGCAAAGATTGCTGAACCTGTTATCATCGCCCAAAACCGGCGAGATCAGCGATGTTAATATGGGCTATGCCAGTTATAGCAAGATGCAAAAAGGTGAAAATATCGCTGAGTATTACGGCCGCTCGGCTAAAATCACCGGTTACACGATGGACAGCCAGGGCAAGAAAAAATACGAGATTCTTACACCCAAAAGCGCCGCTTTAAAGGCCAAGGTCATGCTGGGGATACTGCTGGTTGCCGCCATGTTTTGGGCTTCCGGCGCGGTACCCGTTGGTATCACTGCTTTGCTGGTGGGAGTGTTTATGTATTTTCTGGGTATCCTTCAACCGGATGATATTGCCGCGGCCTACGCCAAAGATGCCGTAATTTTTATATTCGGCGTCTTGGCCATATCTCTAGCTATCAGCAAAACCGGTCTGGACAGACGGATAGGCTTATTATTGCTGGCGCCGGCAAAATCGATTACCAAGCTGTTATTTATCTTTCTACCTTTATTCGCGATGGCTTGTTCATTCGTATCAGAGCACGCATTAATAGCTTTTATCATGCCTTTGTTTATTATGGTATACGCTTCATCGGTTCGGGCGGCGGGTTTAAAGAAAGACCGCGCGCTGGCGGTGATGTTCGTTTTGTCGCTATGTTTCGCGGCCAACTCTGGCGGCCCCGGTTCGCCGGCGGCCGGCGGCCGCAATGCCGTGATGATGGGCATATTGACCGATTACGGTAATGCTCCCACTTTCGGACAGTGGGTTCAATATGGCTTGCCTTATGTGCCGGTGATGGCGCTGGTTATTGCCCTGTACTTTTTTATAGTATTCCGACGGAAATTAGCGGTCAAACAACTGAATGTATCATACCTGGTGCGGCAGGCATCGGAGAAAATAGGCCCGATGAATAAAAATGAATACATAACCGCTATCGCCCTGGTTGTTTTGATATTGTTGTGGATTACGGCCAGCGACAGATTCGGCATGGGTGGGCCGGTCATACTGGTTCTGGTAGCTTTAAATTTCTTGCGCATAATTCGCTGGCGCGATATCACCTCGATACCCTGGGATGTGGTAGCTCTTTATGCCAGTGCCTGCGCCCTGGGCAAAGGTCTGGCGGTAACGGGCGCGGCTTTATATTTGGCCGATGGTTTCATAGGTATTCTACCCGCATTTATGCGCAGAGGCGAGGGCCTGGCTATCGCTACCAGCCTTTTCACCGGCATAACTACCAATTTCATGAGCGATGGCGCGACCGTCTCGGCGATTGGGCCGATCACGATTCCGATGGCTACCATATCCGGTACTAATCCCTGGATGATAGGTTTAGCTACGGCGTTCGCGTCCTCGTTCGCGCATATGCTGATAATCGGAACACCCAACAACGCGATCGCGTTCGCCCTGGCCAAAGACCCGGTCACCGGCGAACAACTAGTGACTTTGACTGATTTTCTGAAACATGGTTTCGTAGTGCTTATTCTGTCATTCGCGGTTTTGTGGCTGTGGACCTTTTTCGGCTATTGGCGATTGATGGGATTTTAACTTTAATAGGGAGGGTCATTATGCCCGATAAAATAAAACTACTGATAGTGGATGATGAAGTGAAATTCCTCGATTCGATCGCCCGACGGCTGGAGATGAGGGATTTCGATGTGACCAAGGCCACCAGTGGCAAGGAGGCGGTCGAGGCCGCGCGTAACGATAAATTCGATTTAGCCTTACTTGATTTGAAAATGCCGGGGATGGACGGCAAACAGGTTCTTGAAATTCTGAAAAGCGAACACAAATTTCTGGAGGTTATTATTTTGACCGGTCACGGTTCGATGGATTCGGCGGTGGAATGCACCAAATTGGGCGCGTTCAGCTATTTGCCCAAACCCTACGAACTGGAAAACCTTCTGGATATACTTAAACAAGCATACGAAGCCCGGCTGAAAAAGAAATTCGAACTGGATCGATCACGAATGGATAAAATACTGGATATGGCCACCGGATCAAGCGCTTTAAGCATTCTTCGCGAATTGCGAAAACTCGATAATGAGGAAAAATAGTTTCGCTTAAAGAATCAATTTTTGTTAACGAATAATTCCATTTCGCGTAAAATTTGAGTATTCGCTGTTTATATCCGATAAAATCTGTATATTATACATGGTTAATTAAAATCAAGCGAAGGTTCTAAAGCTTTTTTGATAATTATGAACCGGATAAAACAGCTAATAGAAGAACTGAATAAAAGAATTCTCGTGCTGGATGGCGCGATGGGGACTATGATTCAGGCCCGCGATTTGGGAGAGTCTGATTTCCGCGGCCGGGATTTTCTTAATCATCCGCATGACCTGAAAGGCAACTACGATATCCTTTCGCTCACCCGGCCCGATATAATAGAGTCAATCCATCAAGCCTACCTGAAAGCGGGAGCCGATATTATCACCACGAACACATTCAGCGCTAATGCGATTTCGCAGATAGATTATCATCTTAATAAACATGTATATGAAATGAACCGCATATCGGCTCAAATAGCGCGCAAAACAGCTGATGAATTTACAATCATAAATCCCGAAAAGCCTCGGTTCGTAGCCGGATCTCTTGGACCAACCAACCGGACCTGCTCTATTTCCCCCGATGTCAACTACCCCGGTTATCGCAATATCACGTTTGACCAAATGCGCGACGCTTATGCTGAACAAGCCGGAGGCCTTATCGATGGCGGCGTTGATATTCTTCTGATTGAAACAGTATTCGATACGCTCAACGCCAAGGCCGCCATATTCGCGATTAGCGAGTTGTTCGATAAATACGGATATAAATTGCCTGTCTGGATATCCGGCACGTTCTCCGATGCCAGCGGGCGCACGCTAACCGGTCAGACTCCGGAAGCTTTCTGGATTTCTATCCGGCACGCGAATCCATTATGCGTAGGCTTAAACTGCGCGCTCGGAGCCGAAGCTTTGCGTCCTCAACTGGAGGAGATTGCCGGCCTGGCCGATACTTATGTCTCAATTCATCCCAATGCCGGTTTGCCGAATGAACTCGGCGGCTATGATGAATCGCCTGAACATATGGCCAAGGTGCTGGGCGGTTTTGCTGTCAGAGGACTTGTGAATATCGTCGGCGGCTGTTGCGGCACAACAGCTGCCCATATTGAGGCTATCGCCGGAGCCGTGGATGGCTTACCGCCGCGCCGACCTCGAACACCGGAAAAGCATTGCCGCTTAAGCGGGTTGGAACCGCTAAATATCAGGTCGGACTCATTATTCGTCAATATCGGCGAACGTACGAATGTCATGGGATCGGCCAAATTCGCCGGCCTTATAAAAGATGGAAAATTTGAAGAAGCGCTGGCTATCGCCGGTCAGCAAGTGCGCGATGGAGCCCAGGTCATCGATATCAATATGGATGAGGCTATGATAGATTCGGTTAGGGCGATGGTGACGTTTTTAAACCTCATCGCCGCCGAACCTGAGATCAGCCGTATCCCGATAATGCTCGATTCATCAAGATGGGATGTTATAGAGGCCGGTCTGAAATGCCTTCAAGGGAAAGGTATCGTTAATTCGATCAGCTTAAAAGATGGCGTCGATGAATTCAAACGGCGGGCCGCCCTGGTCCGCAAATATGGCGCGGCCGCTATAGTCATGGCTTTCGATGAACAAGGACAGGCCTCTACCTATGAGCGCAAAATTGAGATTTGCACCAGATCATATAATATTCTAATTAATGAAATTGGTTTTCCACCTGAAGATATAATTTTAGATCCTAATATTTTCTCGATCGCCACCGGTATGAAAGAGCATGACAATTACGCTGTCGATTATATCAAAGCCTGTAAGACGATAAAAGAAACATTGCCGTATGCCCTGGTCAGCGGTGGAGTCAGCAATCTTTCATTTTCTTTTCGGGGCAATAATGTTATCCGGGAGGCGATGCATTCAGTGTTTTTATATCATGCTATCCGCGCCGGCATGGATATGGGCATTGTCAATCCCGGGCAATTGACTGTTTACGATGAAATCCCGGCCGACCTTCTGGAAGCGGTCGAGGACGTTGTACTGAACCGACGTGAAAACGCGGCTGACCGTCTGGCAGATTTAGCCGGCAGATTAAAAGGTAAAGCAATCAGGAAAAAAGATGATGTTTCATGGCGTGAACAATCGGTCGAACATCGCCTGGCCTATGCCATGATTAACGGCGTGACTGATTATATTCAAGCTGATATCGAACAAGCCCGATCTCAATACGGCAGCGCGCTAAAAGTTATCGAGGGGCCGTTGATGAGCGGCATGAACAAGGTCGGCGATATGTTCGGCTCCGGCAAGATGTTTCTGCCGCAGGTAGTAAAAAGCGCCAGAGTCATGAAAAAAGCCGTCTCGTTCCTTGAGCCATATCTTGATAGCGAAAAAGAAAACGGCCAGGCCAAAACAAACGGCAAGATTATCCTGGCTACGGTTAAAGGGGATGTGCACGATATCGGCAAGAATATCGTTGGCGTGGTTTTGGGCTGTAACAATTATGAGATTATCGACCTGGGCGTGATGGTGTCAGCCGAACGAATTCTCGAAACCGCCGGTAAGGAGAAAGTCGATATAATCGGGCTAAGCGGCTTGATTACGCCATCGCTTCTGGAGATGGAGCACATAGCCGCCGAGATGGAGCGTCAGGGATTTAATATCCCGCTTTTGGTTGGCGGCGCGACCACCTCTAAAGTCCACACGGCCGTTAAGATAGATTCGGTTTATCGTGGCCCGGTCGTACATGTCGAGGACGCCTCTCGAAGCGCGATGATCGTTAATAACCTGACCAACAAGGATCGCAAATCAGAGTATATGACTGATATCAAAAAGCAGTATAAACAAATTCGTCAAAAACATATAAAGCGAGAATCCGCTATCAAGATAATACCTCTAAGCGAAGCCAGAAAACGCAAATTCCTAATCAACCGGCAAGATTATCAGGTTTATCGTCCGGATCATATGGGAATAACGATTTTCGATGATTACTCGCTGACTGAACTCCTCCCCTATATCAACTGGATTCAATTCTTGCGAGTCTGGGAATTGCGGAAGAATATTACCTTAAACCATAACGATAGCATAAGAAACAAACAGGCGGATGAACTACTTCTGGACGCCCAAAAACTACTGAGTCAGATTGTCGATAATAAATTTTTGCAGGCCCGGATTGTAATAGGCCTTTTCCCGGCCAATGCAATTGGCGATGATATCGAAATCTACGCCGATAAGAACCGAAAACGTGTTAAATCAATAGCCCGGAGCCTTCGCCAGCAGGATGAGAAACTCGTGAAAGCGAATTGTCTGTGCCTGTCGGATTTCATCGCCCCCAGAGAATCGAGTACTGATGATTACCTGGGTGCCTTCGCCGTATCGGCTGGTTTCGGCGTTGATAAAATGACCCGAGAATTTGAAGCCGATCACGATTATTATCAGAGCATTCTGGTCAAAGCCTTGGCCGACCGATTAGCCGAGGCGCTGGCTGAGCGAATTCATCAATTGGTTCGAATTAAGTATTGGGGTTATGCCGCGGCTGAAAAGGTAGAAGGGGAAAATCTGTTTAGTGGGAAATATCGCGGTATTCGGCCCGCGCCCGGCTACCCGACCTGCCCGGATCATTCCGAAAAAGCAACTTTATTCGATCTGCTCGACGTAAAAAACAAAATCGGTATCGATTTAACCGAAAATTACGCTATGACACCTTTAGCCTCGGTGTGCGGCTGGTATTTCGCGCATCCTCAAGCGCGCTATTTCCATGTCGGCAAAATCGGCCGGGATCAAGTAAGCGATTACGCTACGCGCAAAAACTTATCTGTAGAGGAAGTTGAACGTCTACTGAAACCTAATTTGTCATATTGAGTATATTTATAAAAGCGGAAGGAGATTAGTTGTGAAGCATTTCAAGATGTTTTTCGTTATTCTCATTCTATCTATTTTATTAGTACCGCAAGCGGGCTACAGCTGCACCGCTTTTTGCCTGGATCAAGACAGCCTTCTATTGGTTGGCAAAAATTACGATTGGAATATCGGCGATGGATTAATGATTATTAATAAACGTAATGTCTCTAAAATCGCGGCAACACCCGATAATCCCGCAAGCTGGATATCGAGATACGGCAGCGTAACATTCAATCAATATGGCCGCGAATTACCTAACGGCGGCATGAATGAAGCCGGGCTGGTGATCGAGGTTCTCTGGCTTAATTCCGCGGAATATCCTCAGCCGGACAAGCGCCAATCGGTGAGCAACCTGCAATGGATTCAGTATAATCTCGATAACTCATCATCGGTAGAGGAAGTAATCGCCTCCGATAACGATATAAGGATAGCTTCCAGTCCAAATGTCAAAGTGCATTTTTTCGTGTGCGATAGTACCGGCAAATGCGCTACCATAGAATTTCTAAACGGCAAACTGGTTTATCATGCCGGCGAGACTATGCCGATGAAAGCTATCTCCAATAATACTTATGACGAGTCTATCGAATACGCGAAACAATTTGAAAGTTACGGCGGCAATCTACTCGTAAAAGAGCGCGATCGTTCTGTTGATCCCTACAGCCAGACAGGTTCGCTGGATAGATTTTTCTATGCCGCTGATATGGTTAAAAAATTTAACTCGGCCAAACCGCAAACCTCTATCGACTATATGTACGATATATTAAACACTGTCGATTCGGGTTCTAAAACACAATGGAGTATCGTATATAATATTAAACAGCGCCGGATATATTTCAAGTCGGCCTCAAGCCCGAAAATAAAGTACATCAACTTCTCGGATTGCGAATTCGACTGTGACAGCCCGGTAACAGTGTTTGATATCAACGCCAGGGCCGCCGGCGATATCGGCGCCAAATTCAAGCCGTACACCCGCGAAATCAATAAGCAGTTGCTGGAAAAGGCATTTGCCAACACCGGCTTTTTAAGATCACTTACACCGGAAGCTCTCGATCAGATTTCGGCTTACCCGGAAAGCATGGTTTGTACCAAGAAATAATGCT
>CAZFSN010000168.1:0-7065 GCA_964521815.1 uncultured Ignavibacteria bacterium
TGGAGAGCGTGTAGCCCCCTAAAGGGGCTCCTGGGTTCAAATCCCAGTCTCTCCGGTTTGCTTTTTCCTTTCTAACTTATTGAAATACATAACGTATCGTCAGCAATGACAAGCTTTTAGTAGATCGCGAATATCAAGTTGATTTTTCATTCTCGTATTGGCAATATTTCAAAAACAATAATACTATTCAAAACTCATCCGGAGCTAACAAAGAAGCGGCGGGGTTGCCCTTTTTACTATAACTATTTTTATAGCTTTATTATGGCTTTAAGATTCTGATCGTGATTGAGATGGACATATATCATAGTCGATTCTTTATCAATATAGCCCATTTTCAAATAAACCAAAGGTTTGTTGATTCAGTATAACCTAAAACTAACTTTTCACCCCGAGGAACGATAGTAATTAATGACTTGGATTATTTCGATTTAAATCTATCTATAATTTTCAATTCATTATAAATACTTTTATACTTCCAAATGAGAAAAAGCTCCTCGGCGATGTTAGCATTCCCGATGGAACCTGGCAGAATCGCGAGATTATGACAGCCTCGAGGACACTTACAAAGGGAAGTAGGATTAGCCTAAAAACCGAAACCAAAATATAGAAATTAAAAGGAGATAATCATCGCTTTCTTCATGATGATTTAGCCCGATGACCGAAAACGATTGCTTAATTTTATTTCTGGAAAAATCCGCCGTGTTTAGAAATTATATACCAGGATATTTGTTTAATAAAATTAATTATTGGCCAGCCTATCGAAGTATTGCTTCATATCCTCATCAGGGGGTAGGCCTAACTCATCATGCAATCTTTTTTCGTAGTTTTTATAAACCTTTAGAGCTTTAAACAACTCCCCGTTTTTAGCCCTGGCTTCCATCAATTTCTGTACTCCTTCGGTCCAAAACTGGTCAAATCGAAGACCGTTCTCAATAAGCTCTATGGCTGTCCCGAATTGATTATTGGTGATTAGCCAATCGGCATATATTAAGACCATTTCAAAATATCTTTTCTGAAGATGCTCTCGCAATTCAAGAGTATATGGCTCGTATCTCTCATGAGGTAGAAATTCGCCTCTATATATTTTTAGGGCGTTCCTGAAATCTTTTACCTGCGTAACAGTCAAGTTGGTAATTTCAATATGCTTAATATTATTACCGGCTGATTTCATAAATTCCATAAAGTCGATTACAGATTCCTCCGGAAGGATTAATCGATAGTGGTGATCATCATATTTTAAATAGGATTCTCCGCGCGGCTCATAAAATGGATCAAGAGCTTTCCTGAGATCCTTGGCGCATGTCTGGAGGTTTGCTCGGCTTTTAGATGGGTCGCTTTCAGGCCACAGGTGTTCTATTAAAACTTCTTCATGAATTGATTTTGGGTAATCGATTAGCAGTAACTGACAAAGAAGTTTTGAATTCCTGCGGTTAAACTTCACGGGTTCATTGTTTGATATAATTGAGAACCCACCAAATGTTCTTACTATAAGCGGTGGTAAAGATTCTTGTTTAATGACATCCAAATACTTCTGAGCGAGCGCTTGATTCGGGCCATTACCGTTAGATTTAATATCATCGGCAAGTTTGACCAATCCTCTTATTTTGCTATCTATAGCCGCCTCGAATAAATTTTTCAATTCGTCTTCATTACAGTTGCCGCCGGAAATTTCGTTTATTAATGCTTTAGCCAGATGATAATCATTCACATTTTTGGCAATTTTGTGAGCCCGCGATGGATAGAGTCCATATCTTAACGATTTAATATAAATAAATACATTTAGCAGATTATTAGACATTTGATAAGACGACCAGTTTATTTTCTCAAGTATTTCAAGGCCGGATTTTAAATATTTTTTGGATAGGTCAATCTTTCCGCTCACATCGGCCCAGTAAGCGTAGAACAAATCAGATGTCGCTCTCCAGGGCAGAAGATCACATTTATCGGATATGCTCCTTAGTTCATCGATGAAAAGCGGTGCGCCTTCCAAGTCATTTTCCATTATAGATTGATACGCCCGATGGGTCAGATATAATAACCTGGTGGAACTTATTACTCCGATATCCGGGATTTGACTTAAATCTATAATAGTTCGCGGTCTGCCATCAAGCATAGTGTAATACTCAATTAACAGTCCTGTGACTATAGCCTCTTTTTGATTGTGATTTTTTGCGTATTTATAAGAATTTTCCAATTTTCTTATTGCTTCTTCCTTTTCACCCAGATGCCATAACGCTTGACCCGCGTAACGATCGGCGTACATATGATCTCTGACATTATGAAGATCGTATTTGTACATGGTTTCCATACCCTCATCGATTTTTTCGATAGCTTTTTCATATTCGCCAATAGATCCGTAGATCCAACCTATAGATATCAATCTATGAGCTCGGCCATTAAGTACGCCTATTTTATCACCCATTCTAATATTTTTCTCAAGAATTTCTATCGATTCAAAAGAACGACCAAGCATATGCAGAAAAAGGGCATCGTTATCCAATACGCTGATACGATATGTTTCAGAGTCTTTGCCGATAAACTCCAGGGAATTGTGATTATGCTCCAATGCCAGTTCCAAGCGTAGTTCATTATACGCACCACAGCTTAATGTCAGCTCAACGCCGGACAGGGTGCTTTCTGGAAACGGACCCTTTTGGGCGTTTAGGGATTCCCAATCATTTTTTATGGCTTCATATTGCGGTTGATCTATCGTATGCAATTTAGCCCAATTATATCTGACCCATAAATTACATAGTATGGGATCTCCCTTCTCGAAATTATCCGGATTAAGTCTATCGCCCAGAAAATCTACCAGGTCTTGATTGTAGCCGAATATACAAAGTAGATTTGTCATGGTTCTAATATATAAAGGACGCATTTGCATTTCTTCAGGGAATTGCTTCAACCATTGTTCAACCTGAGGAAGCCCGTTCAGGTCAATTATCTTATACCACTCCTTTTCTATCAAGCTTAACGAGGAATCATAGTCTTTATAATCCATTAATAGTTCCAGCGCTTCCATGATTGCCCCGTTATCGACAAAATATTTTGCGGCCATCGAATAAAGACCGTCAAGTTCATCGGAGGAAGCCCTGTCGCGTAACAAACGATTGGCTTCCTGGCGGATTATCGGGTGCAGCCGGTAGCTATCTTTTTCGGGCAGGGCAAACAGGGGAATACTGGATTTATCCAGGGCTTTAATGTTTCGTTTGACGATTTCATCATTTTGAAAAAGCGATTTACAGCTTGATGGCGATATAATATCTAGGACCGAGCATTTCGTGATGAAGTCCAGGAACTCCGCAGGTAGTTCCTGGAATAATTCCTCACGTAAATAATCAGATAGCGATTCTGAGTCCTTCATCTCGGCCAGTATATTCGAACTTTTTTTCGATCCACGGCGATGCAGCATTTCCAGAATCAAGCCCAAATTAACGCACCAGCCAGATGTGATTTTCCAGATTTTTTCCAGTTCTTGTTCATCGATAGGGTTTTTCACCCGTCGTTCAAATGCTTCTATAAATTCAGGGAAATTAAACGCCAGTTCAGATTTATTTAATACCAGCGCTTTGCCTGATTCCTGCAACTTACGAAATTTGAACGATGGCTTGACGCGCGAATTAAAGACAAGTTTCAGATTATTATTAGTGTGAGATATTAAGGTTGATGCGATAATCTTAATATCATTTTGATAATCAACAGCCTCCCAGTTATCCAATACCAGCCAGACCGAAGGCCCCTTATATTCTTGAAAAAGGAAACACAAATCTTCGGCGATTTCAATGGGTTTAGCTTTGTCATTAATCAATTTTTCCCGAAGCCTGCTGCTTTTAAGGGATGTGACGGCAGAAGATAATATTTCCAGCAAATATAACATAAATCGTCTTGGTTCAGCATCTTGTGATTCCAGGTAATACCAGCCTTTTCGTAAACCTGACAAAGTCGATAAAACCTGTTGCGCGACAGTAGATTTGCCATAACCCGCCGGTGCGACCAATAAAAATAGACGGGCTTTTTTATTTTCCAGGATTTTTTCTGATAATCGCCGACGGTTGATTATATATGAAACCGGTTCGGGAATTGAGAGTTTAGACTTCAATATTTTCATTATGACAAAT
Organism: uncultured Ignavibacteria bacterium; assembly: GCA_964521815.1. Classification (GTDB taxonomy): domain Bacteria; phylum Zixibacteria; class MSB-5A5; order UBA10806; family 4484-95; genus JAAEQD01. The sequence continues at coordinate 4,119 of CAZFSN010000168.1, forward strand.
ATAATAAATATTTAGGATTTATCAATCGCTAATTGCTCTATTATAATGAGTTATGACAGATAATTGGATATAATTTTTATAATGTCTATTCGATGAATAGCTAAAAAAAAATCAGAAAATCACCATTTCTTATGAAAATAATCGCGTTTTGTCAGTAGCCTGTCACTGAGCTTCATATAATACCCCCATGAAAAATACAAAAAAAGAATCTGAACCCGTATCCAGGCCGCAGAAAGTGCTCCTGCATATGGCTAAAATCGGCGATGATTGGGCCGGAAACGCCACCGATTTTAAAACAGAAGAAAAATACAAGTTTAAGAATCTCAAAGAGTTATTTAGTTGGCTCAGAGGCAAATAAACGGTAATTGATCTTTAAAACGAGAGGTTTTTATGCGAATTTTTACCATAACTATAACCAGAATCTTTGCTATATTAATAATGATAGGCGTATCGACCGCTGAAATCCCTCATTATATCAATTTTCAGGGCTATTTAATCGACAACGGTGATCCTGTTTCAGAAGTTTTGAATATTACTTTCCGCATTTTTAATGCTGAAACAGGAGGTACATTATTATGGGATGAAATAAATTCGGTCTCGGTTGAAAATGGCGTTTATTCTCTGGTCTTGGGTCAGAATAATGTTCTTGATCTTCCGTTCGGAGAAGCTTGTTGGCTGGAAATTCAAGTAGAAGGCCAGCCGGCTATGACGCCCCGTTATATGCTCACATCAAATCCATATTCCTATAAATCACAATATTCGGAAATTACCGGCGATATACCCGATCAAATCGTGACTACGAATAAGCTAGCCGATAATGCGGTCACTACATCGAAATTGACGAATGAATCTGTAACGAGAGAAAAGATTGACGACGGCGCAATCGATAGTCCCAAAATTGCGACATCTGGAGTATTGAATCACAATATAGCTTACAATGCAGTAAGTACTGCGAATATTATTAATGGCACAATATCGGTATTTGATATTGGCCAAAATGATGCCCAGCTCGGACAGATACTAAAGTGGAATGGATCTAACTGGTGGCCGGCCGATGATGAAACCGGCAGCGGCGGTGATTCTGACTGGATAACCAACGGCCCCGATATATATAGATTGAACGGGAATGTCGGTATCGGCACATCAACCCCCGGCGAAAGATTTGAAGTCGCCGGTAACATGTTATTGAATCGGGATGCCGGTAAATTAATTCTTCGTACTATTAATCACAACACTGCCGGGCGGGCCCAGATAAAATTCGACAACAATTACTTGGGCATATTTTCAGGCGACGATACTGAAGATCAATATTTCAGTTTTATGACCGATTTCGCCGGTACTAGAGCTTTTGATGCTAAATTGCGCGTCCATGGTCGCGCGACAGGCAATTGGAATAAATATATCGAGCTGACTCATGATGGTACCGATGGTCGGATTAATACCGATTCAGGAGATTTGGTGTTAGGTTCAGCCACTGGCAGGGTCGGCATTGGAACATCTACCCCGAATGACCTGCTTGAAGTAGCTGGCAATTCAGCCTTTATCAGCGTTGATGGCCGAAACGATCTTAGTGGGTACAAAGTGCGAGAAAACGGAGCCGATCGCTGGATTCTGTTTTTCCGTCAATGGCAAAGTAATAACTTGATAGTACGGGATGAGGTTGGCGCTCTGGATGTTATGACATTCGAATCGAACACCGGTAATGTCGGGATCGGCGTTTCTAACCCTCTGCAATCACTCCATGTAGGCGGGAAAATACGTACCGACGGCATAGAATCTCTGCCTGGTGGGTTAACAGTTAAACTATACAATAACACACTTTGGTACCAATCAGCATCTTCGCGAGATAAATCGGATATTCAGAATTTTAAGGATGATTTTAATAAGATATTGCAGGCCAATCCAGTTGCGGCCACAGACATAAATACGGGGATGAGAGAAATCGGTTACACCGCTGAGGATTTCCTGACTCTTGGCTTAGACGATCTTGTGATTAATAACGATAATGGTCAGCCCGAAGCGATTAAGTATGACATGATTCCGCTTTATCTGGTCGAGGTTATCAAACAACAGGAAGCTAAAATCACCGCTTTAGAAGAAGAAAATGAATCATTAATGAATATCGTTGATCGATTTGAATCTCGAATCTCCAATCTCGAAAAATCCGAACGCTGAATAGGAATGAACAGAGGAAGAATAATAATCGGGAGAATAATATGCGGCAGATATTAATGATAATAATAATGGTTTTTACCACGGCCACAATTGTTTCGGCTCAGAATTATAGTCATGAACGAATCTGCATTGGTTCAGCAGGAGGAAAATCAACGAGTGGAAACATGATTAACTATGCGATTATCGGTCAGATTTCTGTCGGCCAAATATCTGATGGTGTATTTTCGCATAATGCTGGTTTTTACGGTGGTTTCGACTGGTATACATTCGTTAGGGAGTCGGAAAATTTACCATTTGCTTTTAACTTATCTCAAAATTATCCCAATCCCTTCAATCCTGCAACTATGATTAACTTTACCATTCCTGAAGCCGCCACCGTGAAACTCGAAATCTATAACATTTTGGGACAACTTGTATCCACTCTGGCGGACGACGAATTTCAGGCAGGTCCGCATTCGATAGTATGGAAAGCCACCGGCGCTTCATCCGGAGTGTATATTTACAGGATAAGTGCAGGTGATTTTACTGATATGAAAAAAATGACGCTTATAAGGTAACTAACTATTAATTTTGAAGGAGGTAGTTGGGAGATAATTCTTTCAAGAAATGTTCAAACAAAAAATTATTAAGTGATTTAAGGAGTTGAAAATGAAAAAACATTTGAAAATTTCATCGATAGTGCTTGCGTTTTTGACAATAAGTATGCTCGTTTATGTGAGTTGCGGAAAAAAGAAAAGCTCGGAATCCAGCCTGGATAACTGGACAATATTAG
>CAZFSN010000169.1:0-7065 GCA_964521815.1 uncultured Ignavibacteria bacterium
AGTACCATCGCATATCTTAACGCGGAAATCAAACCCGGACCAAGATATTTAGCAACTAAATATCTATCAACCAAAGGATACGATAGCGAAATGGTTTCTATTATAGATATAATCAATAATGATTGAAACAATAGTTTAATCCATGGGTTAATAAATGATATATTAAATCCCGGTTTTACAATAATAAAGGCCATCAAAGCATTATAAATAAATATCAAGATAGAACCAAACAGCCAGCCATAGGCTAATGCCTCGATATTAAATTTATGATATAACGTCAACAAAGAAACCAATACGGTCAGGCTCAGAAGAATGTTAGTGGTGACAGGTACAAAAAAATGTTTTTTCTCAAACAGCCAGCCCCTAAAATAGAACTCCATACCGCGGAAGAATATAAAAAACGAAACAATAGAAATGAGTTTCTTACCCAGAATAAAATCATCTGGAGAAATATTAGAATCTAATAGTAAAAGCAAATTTCCCCTGAATACATAGACTAAAGCAGAAATTCCTGCCAAGATAAGCGCCAGGTAAAACAGACCACACCAAAATAGTTCAGCTTCATTAACAGGCTTTCCTGTTTTAAACTTCTTTAAAGTCGGTATTAATGCTGTCGGCAAAACCGAAATGATTACACCTGTAAACATCTCCGGAACAGTAAATGCCAATACAAAAACATCGAGAATAGCGCTAGTACCAAAATAATTAGCTGTCGCGGCCTCCCGAAAATATCCCAGGAACGAACTCAGCACATTAGCGATAAAAGTAATTATTGAAGCGCCAATTAAGGATTGTTTGCTGAAATTAAAACGCACAACCGGCCATCACAAATTAAAACTGTTCCACTAATCTATTTAGCAATCGAAATTATAATAAACTACTGATAATCGAATCGGCGATATTTTGCGAGGCGAGTTTGAAATAATCTCTTGGCACATTTACCGATTCCCAATGCAAATTGCGATTATCGATATTTCCACCTATACATTCGACTGCTCCATACCCGGCCAACTCCAGCCACTCGGTTTCGTCTCTGAGAATATAAGATCGCTTGCCGAAATAAGCCGCTTCTCTTTGTAAACCACCCGAATCGGTAATCACTCCCAGAGATGATTTGGTTAAAGCCAGACTCTCTATTATCCCAACCGGTTTGGATAGTTGGACCATTTCATTCGAGGCTAACTCATCATATAGACTAAATAGCCTTAATTGTTTTTCGGTTCGTGGATGCAATGGCAGAAAAACATCCCAGGTCATTTTCTTCAAACCGGCCACCAATGATTTGAGAAATTCGTAATTATCGACATTTTCCGCTCGATGAGTCGTCATTAAAATATATTTGTTTTTGGCCAGATCATATTTTTTTAACAACTCATCCGTAAATTCTTCCGACGGTTCGATTCTGTCTATCAAATCATATAAAATATCGCCGGTCAGGAAAATTCCATCGGTCTTCCCTTCCAGCTTAAGATGTCGTACTGAACTCTCAGTTGGACAACACATAACATCGGACAATCGATCGGCTACAATTCGATTAACTTGTTCAGGCAGATGGCCGTTTTTTGAACGCAGACCGGCTTCAACGTGAACCAGCGGGATGAAATTTTGGGCGGCCGCCAGCGCGCCGGCGAGCGTACTGTTAGTATCGCCTATCACAATTACCAAATCGGGAGATTCCTTAAGAAATACTTCCTCCAGAGAAATCATCATCCGGCCTACTTGCGTCGATGAACTATCGGAACCAACGCCGAGATGATAATGAACGCGCGGAATGTTTAATTGACTAAAAAATATGTCCGACATCTCAAAATCATAATGTTGGCCGGTATGGATTAGCAATAAATCGACTTTGTCGGTTAACACCTCAACCAGAGGCGAAAGCTTTATGAATTGGGGGCGGGCCCCAACGATAATAGCGGCTTTTTTCATTCTCAGCTATAAAATTCTTTAATGGAGTCAATCACATAGGACTGCTGATCCTCGGACAATTCAGGAAAAGCCGGCAATGAAATGACCATGTCCGCGAGGCGTTCCGCCACCGGCAAATCGCCCTTTTTATAACCTAAATCCTTATAGCATTCCTGAAAATGAAGCGGTACGGGATAGTAAATATCGAAACCGATACCTTTTTCCTTGAGAAAATCTCTCAGCTTATCGCGTTTTTCCGCGATTATAGTGTATTGATTATAAATATGGTAATTATATTCCTCACAATAAGGCAACGTGATCGACTTGACATTTTTAAGTTCGCTATTGTAGGTTTTGGCTTTCGCTCGACGCTTTTCATGCCATTGATTTAAATATTTCAATTTAACCAGAAGTATAGCCGCCTGAATAGTATCCAGACGACTGTTATAACCGACATAATGATTGTGATACTTGGGTTTGGCTCCATGCACCCGGAGCATCCTGACCATATCATTTGACTCGTCGGAATTAGTCGCGATAAATCCCCCATCGCCATAAGCGCCCAGGTTTTTGCTTGGATAAAACGAAAAGCCGGCCAGATCACCTAAACTGCCGGCTAAACGGCCATGATATTTTGAGCCTATCGCCTGGGCTGCATCCTCGACAACGGCGATATCGTGCAATTTAGCAATAGCATTGATTGTGTCCATCTCAGCGACTTGACCAAATAAATGAACCGGCATGATAGCTTTGGTTTTGGATGTTATCTTCCGCTCGATTAGTTTAGGATCGATATTAAATGTTTTTTCGTCGATATCGCAAAATACCGGTGTAGCGCCCAAACGGGAAATTACGCCCGCGGTGGCAAAAAACGAAAAGCCGGTAGTAATTACCTCATCGCTATAGCCGACACCCAGGCGGCGGAGCGCTATGAGCAAAGCATCCGTACCCGAGGCAACTCCGATAGCGTGTTTCACGTTACAGTACTCGGCCAATTCGGCTTCCAGCTGCTTAACCTCCGGCCCCAGGACAAATCCACAATGGTCGAGTACTTTGGTAATTGCGTCATTTATTTCATCTTTAAGTGATAAATATTGCAGTTTTAAATCTAACAAAGGTACTTTCATTTCGGCTCCCAATTTTGATTTTTAAGAAGTTGCTCAGTCGGCACATCCCGGAAAGGTTTGGCCGGCAATCCGGCGACAATAGTGTTGGCCGGAGTATCCATAGTGACAACCGCGCCGGCCGCGACCAGACAATCGGCCCCGATTGTCTTGCCCGGCAAAATGACCGCCCCCACTCCTATTCTACCGCCTTTTCTGACAGTTACTCCTTTGAAATGCTTAAACCTTTCTTCAGTACGGCCAACATAATTATCATTGGAGGTGGCTACGCAGGGAGCGACAAAGACCCTGTCCTCAACCTCGGAATAGGCAGTCAGATGAACGTTGGTTTCCAGTTTGCAGTAGGAACCCACCTTGCAGAAATTTTCGATTGTGACTCCTCGTCCGATGATAGTGAAATCTCCAACGGAGACATTCTCTCTCACCGATGACAGATCCGCCACCAGTACTTTTTTACCAAGCTTACAGCCCCGATAGAGCACTACCGATGTTCCGATTATGCAATTATCGCCGACAACCAGAGGAGGCAGCTGCTGCTCCTTGGTAACAGCTGTATTGGCGGCTTTCATGGGCAGCTTTCCTAAAACGCTGTGATCATCGATCCTCACGTTCGCGCCAATATTAGTATCCGGATGTATAATTACGCCATTGCCAACAACACATCCCGAACCGATAGCAGCGTTTTCGCCGATTACACAGAACTCGCCAATCTTTGCATCAGCCGCGATTTTAGCCGATTTATCCACCTTATTCGACATACCTTCCTCAATTAATCTATCTTATCAACTTCGACAGGCACACCGCCTTGCTTTAAAGATCGCTGGGCGGCCTGCAATACCGATAACACTTTTAGGCCATCTCGTCCATCTGAACGCGGCCTGGTACGATTTCTGACGCATTCCAGAAAATGCATGCACTCCAACCTCAATGGCTCACCGCCGGGCACGTGAGGCAAGGTTATATCACCGACTCTTAGATTCAGATATTCGCCATAGGTAGCATAGTCAAGCCTGGCGTCGATTCCCTTATCGTACAGCCATACTTTTTCAGTCGCCCGGGTATCATCGAAAACGACCATCCTTTTCGAACCGACAATCGTGAGCTTACGCTCTTTATGGGGATCAAGCCAGCTGACATGCACATGGGCCATCGTTTTATCGGCGAAATGTATTGTCATGAAGCTGACATCCTCGATATCCGGCTGTAAATAATCCGCTCCCGCGGCGGACACCCGCCGGGGGTACTTATCTAAAAGAAACATAATAAGTGAGATATCATGAGGCGCGAAACTCCATAGGGAATTTTCTATATCTCTGACTTTTCCCAGGTTAATTCTCGATGAGTAAAGGTAATAAATTTCGCCTAAAACACCATCCTCAACGTACTTTTTCAAAAACAGGCTGACCGGATGATACTCCATTATATGGCCAACCATCAATATCCGCTTATTGTCCTCAGCGGCCGCGACCAGCTTCTTGCCTTCCTCCAAATCAAGCACCAGAGGTTTCTCCACAAAAACATCTTTGCCGGCTTCGATTGCCTGCATGGCCAATTTATAATGTAAAGCGGGAGGCGTAGCTATTACTACAGCTTCGATTTTATCATCATTAATGATGTCTTCATATTTCGTAGAAAGATTAATTCCACGAAACATCTCCGAAACGCGGGCGCATGTCAAATCATCGGAATCGCAGGCCATTCGCACATGACACTGGTTAATAGTACTGAAATTACGCAGGAGGTTTTTACCCCATGCACCAAGGCCGACCTGGCCAAGTTCAACCGGTATTGCCATTGCCGCCTTTTTTGGAAATAAATATTGACCTGATTGAGAAAAAATCGTTTTTTATTGAATCCATGATGTCTTCAAGATGATGGTAAGTCGCGGTATTCGCGGCTTTATTTCTATCGATAAATTCTTTGATAAAAACCGCCACGCATGAAAATAATGAAGCCAGTACGCCTGCCAATAGCGCCATCGTTGCTCTTTTAGGCCGACTTTTCCTCTCCGGTACTTTCGGCGGATCAAGAACCTCCACTGTCGGTGTATCTCGCTTTTCCTGGATCTTGGCTTGCTCATATTGCTGTGTCAATAATTCATAGACAGCTTCCTGTATTTTAAGATCTCGAGTAAGACGTACCAACTGAAGGCCCAAATCAGGCGCTTCGGATAGGGGGATTGAAAGCGGATTGTTCGTTTTATTGTCAGGCGACCCTTTTTCCAATAGCTTAATTTGCTTGTTAATTTCATCAATTTTCGCCTTCTGCTGAAGCACCTGAGTATGAGTCGGCAAGTAAGTCCTGTTTAAAACGCCCAGTTCTATCTCCGCTAAAACCAGTTGACTTTTTAATTCGGCCAGACTGCTTATTAAAGCATTGACCTGGTCAGAAAGTGATATGGCATTGTTTTCTTCCTGGAATTTTTTATATTCATTCTCCGCGGCATCCAATTCCACCTTGGTTTGATCGAGCCGCTCTTCGATGAACTGGCGGGTAGCTGATGCTTTCCCGACACGCACTTCGCTGTTGACCCGATTTAATTCCTCGATAAACGAATTAACCAAATCAACCGCTCTCTGAGGATTTTTATCTTCGCAGCTGATACGGATGATCCCCTCGGGTTCGACTGTTACGGCAAGATGTCCGGCTAACTCCCCGAGCGCTTTCTCTCTGGATTTTTGGCCATAGACTTCCATGAGATTGTTTTTATCTATCACGTCCTCGCCAACTATGCGGCTGCGCAAAATAGCGGCATAAATATCCGATAAGGTCGCGAAACTCGGCAATGACATGCCTGAACCGGAAATCAATGAACCTAGCCCTCCCCCAAGCAATGATGACGCGACACCAATGCCGGTATCCTGTTCCGGGGGAAAAAGCGAAGCGCTCGAAGAATACCATTTGGGCAAAAATGAAGCTATTATAAAAGTAATAATTCCGGCGGCCACAAAATTAAGTACGAAAAGGCGGCGCCATTTCATTAATACCGCGATAACATCCCAAATATTCGCTCTATCTTTATTTGATTCAGCCATGATCCTTACTTGGTGGCCTCCCTGATTACAAGATAAACAGTAGCGGCATTCGCCGAAAATGCCATGATATCCTTCAAAGAACTGAAATAATTACGCTTCTTTTTTTCCGGAACAAGAATCGTGTCTCCCGGCCGCAGGGATGTATTGGTATTGGCCTTTTTCCATTCGCCGGTTGTACCTTTTATGATTCTAATTCTTCCTTTATTTGCCCTGAAACTAAAACCGCCGGCGAGCTTAATATAATCCATATATTTGTAATCCGGATTGTAAGCTAATAAACCGGGATTAGCTATTTCGCCGGAGACATTAACAACTTCACTTACCCGAGGAATATTTATAATGTCACCATTTTTTAACTTTATATCGCTGTCGTTATTGTGATTATATAATTCTTGAAAATTGACAGCTACCCGTCCCGGTTTTTCTCTGGATTTTACTTTAAAATATTCATACTCCAGGTCAGACATATCGGAGACATTCATTAATTGAAGCCTTTTAAATTCCCTATCCGCAACTTCCCTATCCGAAAACCTGGTCATTTCGGCTTCAGCCAGAGAAGCCAGCGGAGTAAACCCGCCGGTTTTCTCAAGTACCTGGCTTAAATAAGTTGAATCAGGATCAATTGCGTAAAACCCCGGATATTTCACTTCGCCAAGAACGAGGACCTGATTTTTCTCGTTATAGTTGTTGCGGGTTTTTATGAAAACCCTGTCATCGGGCATCATTTTTATATCGGGTATCTCTCCGGCGATAATGCCTTTTAAATCCACCGGCGTTCTCGTAATCGATTTTCCGTCAAGACTGAACCTTACTAATTCAACCCTGGAAGAATCCACATCCAAAGTCAGCCCGTTTGCCAGATTAATTAAATCTTTCAATGAATCTCGAGGCGAATACTCAAAATAGGCGGGGTTTTTTACTCCACCGAAAATCCCGTACATATTTATTTTTTTTTCTTTTAATGGAACGAATATTTCATCCCCATCGTTTAGTTTGAA
>CAZFSN010000170.1:0-3150 GCA_964521815.1 uncultured Ignavibacteria bacterium
AAAACCAGTTATATAACTCAGCAAACGGACATTTTTATTATAGATAATCAGGAAACCGAAATGAACTTCGAACTTGAGGTCAGCGCGAGCGGCGGCTATCCGATGGCTGATACGGTTTCTTATATATTAAGGCCGCTGTCTAATATACCGGCAATCGCTAAACGCGATAGCACTTTTACAATTGAATTGGGCGCCGACCAATCAACCGGCAACTGGCAGGCAAAATTGATTTTTCATGAACTGAATTTTTCTATTCCGATAGATTACGGCTATTTTGATACAGGCCTTCAGCGCTGGTTCCTTCAAGCATCGATACCCGATAATATCCCGATTGAGCTGTATGATTTATATATAACGGCCGATAACCTGGCCGATACGGTAGAAAACGCGGTCAAGGTAATAGATGAGTATAAGACCGATTTCTATTTCATTCAAATCACCGACACTCATCTGCCATCGCATATTTTCTATGATGAGCCGGGCGGCTTGACGGATACATCCTCGATGACAGACCTGTGGACACTTATCGAGGATTTCAAAACTATCAATCCGGAATTCGTGCTGCACACAGGCGATCTTGTCAATGAAGGTGAACTGGAAGACTACCTTGAATTCCGGACTTTTTCCAGGGCCAAAGACCTTATGGCTAATTTCACCATACCTGTATATATCGGGCCGGGCAATCACGATTTGGGCGGCTGGGATGCTACCCCGCCCCCGGATGGCATATCCCGCCGCGACTGGTGGAAATTTTTCGGCTGGAGATATTTGAATCAAACATCCGGCCCGGGGCCGTTCACCCAGGATTATTATTTCGAATACGGCAATATAAGGTTTATTGAACTTGAAGCTTACGACAACTACGATAACTGGCGGTATGAAATTTATGGCGCTACCAGTTTTATCGATCAACAAATAACCTGGCTGCACGATATAATAAATTCGACCGATCCGTCGAAACTAATCGTGCTTTTCAACCATTATGATTTCCAGAACGAGTTGAATGTACCGACGTTGGGAGTTGATATGAACCTTTACGGCCATATTCATCAAGATAACGGCTCGATTTACACCTACCCCTATAACCTGGCTACGGATAATGTTTGTGATGGCGACCGGAGTTTTAGAGTAATCCATTGCGACAGCACGGGCCTTCATCCTCAACCCACTTTTCACGCCGGATCATCCGGGCAAAATCTGACTGTCAATTTCACGCCATCTAACAATGGCTCGCACGATACTGTCACGGCTGTAATCACCAACAACTACGCCTACACTTTCAGCGATGGTCAGGTACTTTTCAAAATGCCTCATGCCGATGGGTTTATTGTCAACAACGGCGAATTATGGCAAACTATCTCACTTGATTCATTTGATCTTTGCTATGTTAAGATTCCATTGACCAACAACAGCGTTACCGCCGTCACAATCGCGGTCGATACTTCGGGGGCTTTTATCCCCGGCGATGCCAACGGCGACGGCAATGTAATAATCTCGGATGTGACATACCTGGTCAATTATTTCAGGGACCGGGGCCCGGCGCCCGAACCCCGGCTAGCGGGGGATTGTAATGGCGATTGCCTGTTGATAGGTTCGGATGTCACATATTTGGTCAGGTTTTTTAGAGGTGAAGGAAATGCTCCTGTCAGGGGAGATTGCGATTAATTAATTTATCTATTATTTACAGTCGATTTCTGGAACCGTAACCGATATTGAATTAAATCCGGTTAACAATGCGATCGTGCGAATAGTCGGTACCGCATTTCGGATAGAACCAATACGGAAGGCAAATATATATTCTCAATTAACGTAAAATATCTAATAGTTTATCCAAAGTTTTAATTTCATAATCAGGTTTCACGCTTTCGATTATCGGCCGCGTACCGCTCGGGTTGAACCAGCAGGTCAGCATACCGGCTTCAGAGCCGCCTATTATATCATGATCATAGGTATTCCCTACATACAGACATTCGCCGGTTTCAAGTCTGAGATTATCGGCCGCTTTTCGGAAGATATTCGGGTCCGGTTTAAGCATATCGACATCCTCCGATACTATCACGCATCTCAGTAATTGATCGATCCCCAGCGATTTCAGTTTGTTCTGCTGGACAAGGGACGTGCCATTGCTTATTACGCCGAGTTGGTATCTTTTTGACAACTGCTCGACCACCATGCGGGCATCCGGGATTGCCGCCTTCGTCTTCAAATATTGCCCGATATAGAAATCAGCCATCTCCCGCTCGTAACCGTCATCACGACCTAACATCGTCAGAAACATCTGGAACTGGTACAGGTGGATGAGCTTCTTGTCGTTATCGGTATAGAAATATTCACCGGCCAATCGAGCCGCCTCGAAATAGATTGTCATCAGCATGTAATCATCGATATCGCCAAATAGCGACGCGAATTCCCGCTTGAAAGCCTTAAATATCTGCCGCTGGGCGCTATGCTGATCGAACAGGGTGCCATCGATATCGAAAAACACGGCTTTGATTTTTAATTTTATCTCTGTCATTTATCGACTCCACGAAAGAAAACCAGCCCCTGCGTCAAAATGTTGCCGCCGGTCGATTCTTATTACGTAATATATTCTGTTATGGACATTTTATATATTCGCTTGCCATTAAAGCAACAATAAATTGGCTTTTAAAATACCCCCTTTGACTGCCTGTTTGTCATATTTTATAACTTGAATTATCATCTAAAATCCGGTAACATGAAGCTGTGATAACAGAAAATTTAAGCCGGAGTATAGGTTTTAACCTAAGATAAAAATCAATAACAACATTATGGGAGGAAGCGCGTGAAAAAGAAAATTCTATTGATATCCGTGTTGGTTGCAGTGTCATTGGCTGCAGCACAAACGCAAAAGCCGGCAGAACTGCCTCCGGGCGATAGCCCGCCGCCGACAGTTATCGACCGTATCAAAAATGCCGGCACTGCCGCCGATTTCGACAGCGCCGATTACGTGATCGTGATCGATTCCTCGGTTAACACAATTAGCGAAAAGGGTGTCGCCTACGCTGAAAATTACGTTTTATACAAAACACTCACAGATGACGGCTGTAAAAACAAATCGGTGCTTTCCTGGGGCTACGCGCCTTTAAGCAGTTATATCGAGATCAGGGAAGTTAACATTATCAGAGGAGA
>CAZFSN010000170.1:3250-5185 GCA_964521815.1 uncultured Ignavibacteria bacterium
TGAAAATGCCGGCCGACAAGCGAATTCACTCCCAAATATACAACGGCCCAATGTACTCCGGTACAAGCTATACCGGCGATACGACGATCTATGCCTGGTGGATTAAAGATGTGCCCGCCTGGGAACCTCAACGTTACCGGCCGGACGATACGGATATCCTGACCAAAGTAGTTATCGCTACCGTGGAGAGCTGGGAGGCGAAAAGCCGATGGTTTTTCGAAGTAAACGAGCCGCAATTCGCCTATACCGATGCTATCAAAGCTAAAGTCGATGAGATTTTCGCCAAAGCCGGGGTAACTAAAGGCACGGAAGAACAAAAAGCTTTCGAACTGGTCCACTGGGTCGCGCAAAATATCCGCTATAGCGGTCAGACGATGGGCGAAGGCGAAGGCTATACGCTTCACCCGGGAGCCATGATTTTCGAACAGCGAAGCGGTGTCTGCAAGGATATCGCCGGGATGCTGATAACTATGATGCGGGCGGCGGGCATGGATTCCTACGGCGCCATGACCATGGCCGGCAGCCGGATCGAGAAGGTCCCGGCCGATCAGTTCAATCATTGCGTGGTCGCGCTTCGCAAAGATGACGACAGATTCGTCATGTATGATCCGACCTGGGTGCCCGACTATAATGAAATCTGGAGCAAGTACGAAGCCGAACAGGATTACCTGATCGGTTCTCCCAAAGGCGAAGGGCTCAATAGAATACCCTACAGCCCGCCGGAGGAATCCGAACTGAAAGTGACCAATACCGGCAAAATACTTAAGGATGGTACATTGGAAGCCACCCTCGAACTCAAAGGCACCGGTGTCATGGATTCGCGTCTTAGAGGTTTTATCACCTACCAGCATCTTGATGAAGTCAAAGACTATCTAACTAATATAATTCATAATGCGAGCAACCGGGTTATCATAACAAAGTATGAACATGGCGACGTATTGGACTTTCACAAAGATATGTGGTGGAAAATAAACTATCGCATTCCCGAATATGCTATGCTTATCGATGATGGTTATGAATTCGAAAGCCCGATGATGCAAATGACCGCTAATTCCCTGTATCGCTACCTGTCATTTAAATGGCCGGAGAAGCGCCGGGATGATGTCTTTACATATGCAACATCTTTTCTTGATGGTACCGAGACTTTAAAACTTCCGGATGGCTATAAAATCGCCGAACCTGTTAAAAGCGATAAAATCGATGAAACTTATGCTTACTTTAATGGCTCGGCCGAGATGAAAAAAGGCCAATTGATGATTGACCAGCAGGCAAAAATCAAACGCCGTCAAATCCCCTCCGATGGCTATGCCGGGTTTAGGAAAGCGATGCAAGCCGGTGAGGAATATTCCAAAACCACTTTCAGGGCTGAAAAAGGAGGCGCGAAATGAAAATGCTTAATCTAAGTACACGAACTGCTATCGCGCTTTTTGCTTTAGCTATATTTTTTCAGCAAGACACCCCGGCGCAACAATCGATCTCCGATAGTTTGGATATCCCTGCATTGATGTCGACCGCGACCCAAAAATTCGATTTAGCAAAAGAGGACGCGGTTATTCTTTTCGATGGCCAGAAGGAATACTGGCTGCCTGATAATCGCTTGATAACTTTCGTCCACCGCATAATCTGGCTAAACTCCGAGACCGCCAGAGACCATTTCGGCGACCATCGAATTCCCTATGATAATGCCAGATGCGATTTCAATACAATCACGGTTCGTACCTGGCGTGATAACCAATGGTGGGAGACCGGGGAGACCGGTATCGTGGAAACCCTGCCCGAAGAGCTGCGAGAAGCCTATGACTATAGCAATTTGCGCGAGATGATGCTTCTGCACAATGGTATCGAACTGCCCTGCATTATCGAAGTGGCATATTCTATCGAGGATAAAGAGCCATTCCGCCGCGGCACAGAGGGCATCTGGACTTTCGCGCGTGA
>CAZFSN010000170.1:5285-6996 GCA_964521815.1 uncultured Ignavibacteria bacterium
GATGCCGAAAAAGCCAACCTGATCGCTGAGTTCGTCAGTACCAAAACTCGATATGTCGACTATCCTGAAACCTACTGGCTATCATCACCCCGGACAGCAACACGTGTCTATGAGACAGCTTACGGGCACAAGCTGGACCGGGCGATATTAGCCTGCGCGTTATTCAGGCAAGCCGGGCTTGAGGCTCAACCGATATTTATTGGCAAAAGTTACGGCGAGATCGAACGAGATGTATCAACGCTGGGTCAGATGCAGGGCATCGAGTTAATGCTGACCGGCGATTATCTGGAAGCTTATTACGATCCCGCGGAGGGCGCAATAACTTATGGAAACAACTCAATAAACGCCCGCGCAACCTGGCGGCCCGGTACCGATAGTCAGCCCATCGCATTCATGTCGGAAAAAAGCCGAGGAAGCGTTTTCGATATTCAACTCGATTTAAGCTATGATGAAAATAAAGATAGCCTTTCCGGAACCGGCTTCCTTCATGCCAATAATGCTCTGAATCCTTATGGCAGAATGACAGGATTGGAAGATGAAGCCAAAGCTTATTTAAATGAAGCCGTATCCGGCATAATCGACGGCGCTAAAGTGACAAGCTATAATCCCACTGTTTTTAACGATAGCGAAATGGTAGCTGGTTTCGAAATAGCGGCGGAGAAAGCGGAAAAGGATTTCAAGGACCGCCTGAAAATCGTGATAGGTGAACCTTCAGGCGGAGTTTTAAATTTGCTTCCCGATAATATCCCTATCTATGAAGCGGCGTATTTACCGACAATTCAATTGCCGGGACTTTTAAGCCAGCAGGTAAAATTGCAAATCGACCTTAAAGGATTGGATATCGTTTACTGCCCCGATGATAAAATAGTCGCCAATAAAGCCGGTAATTTTAGCACTATAATCGTTAAAAAAGACGATCGATTATCAGTGACAAGAAAACTTGAGTTATCACAATCATCCTATAAACCGGCTGATTGGACAATGCTGAAAGAACTGTTGTTAGCCGAAGATCAAGAACGCAATAAGATCCTGTTGTTTAAAGTAGCGGCTAGTGATAAGGAATAAGACATAATGGTTGGAGCACGTGGACGTGCTCCAGCCACGTGGCATATATCTTAATGCTGTCATTGCGAGGAGTCCCGCCTCAAGCGGGATGACGCGGCAATCTGTCACTCTTTGGGGACGATCTCAGGACGTACTCCATTGCGTTGTTTCGATTGTTAAATCATCGAATGAAAAATCGATTCGAACTTTCCCTTAGAACAATCGAAAATTATTCCAATATAATCTCATCTTCGGCTTTCCAGGCCGGATCGACTATGCATAAGAACTTTAGATCAGTCGAACCTATATTCTTTATTTTCTGGGCCGAGCCGGGAGGTATGTATATAGCCTGGCCTAAAGCGACTTTTTCTTTTTCCTCGTCGATATACATTTCCCCCTGGCCTTCCAGAATATAATACACCTCCGTGCTTTTTAACTTATGGCAATAAGTGGTTTCACCGGGCTTGACAATGGCGTGAGCCAGACTATAACGCAATTGCAAATCATCGATGACAGGATTAAGCAGTTCGCGTAGCGAGGTGTTATCGCCGGCTGTAATCTGCCTGCACTTTAGTAGATCTTTTATAAACATATTTTTGCTCCAGAGAAAGTATTTTTGTTAGAAATAATTTTATACATTCCATTTAATAATAAAAGTCATTATAGC
>CAZFSN010000171.1:0-6975 GCA_964521815.1 uncultured Ignavibacteria bacterium
TAGGTCTTATTGTATTTAGCAAAACACACACAAAAAAGTAACATTTTATATTTATCAAGTTTACAATAGGGTCAATAAGCCGATTAGAATACTAATCGAATAAATTTAGGAACATTATATTCTTTGCTTACGTTATATCATTCTATTACAAGGAGGATGAATATGCCTAGAACAAAAAACGCGACCAAAGACGCGAACACGCGCAAGACTACTACTCGCACGAAGACCACAGCGACTGACCAGACTAAGGCGAAGACCTCTGGCAGCAAGATGACTCTGAAAAATCCGGTTATGCTCAACGAAAAAATTCGCGAGCGAGCGTACACCAAGTTTTTAGAGCGCGGCTGTTATCATGGTAACGATATGTCCGATTGGCTGGTTGCCGAGCAGGAAGTTAAAAAAGAATATAGTCTTTCGAAATAAAAATCAGGGGCTTTTGATTTATTGTAAATAGCCCCCGGCAAATATTTCTATCGAGCAAATTTACTTTTTTATAGGTGTATTATTATTTTTATTAAAATTGATATATTAACGCCGCTTTGAAACCAACCGATCCCGCATAAATTTTGTTGATTAATACGTTTTCGGTGATTAAAATCAATCTTTGATGGAATATTGCCAGGTTTCGACAGACGGAATAAGATATGAACCTCTTTGAAGATTACAAGCCGCGAAAATCTACCGATCCTGATGTTACCCTGCCGACAGGTCTGGTCATTCGTCCGGCTGTACAGGATGATAGGTATCGGCTGGCTAAAATCACACATGATCGTAGCGGCGGCGATTTTATCCAGATTGAAAACAGATTTAATCACGAGATAACGAAGCTGAATACTTCCGGTGATAGATTGTTACTTATTGCCGAATTGAACTCGATAATCGTCGGTTTTGCCAGAGCGCATTACTTTAAGCCGGCCTCATTGGCCCCGGCTAATACGTGTCCGGAGGGATGGTATCTGACCGGGGTAATTATTACGCCGGAATTTCGACGTCAGGGGATAGCATCGGCGCTGACACGGGCGCGCCTGGATTGGATCGCCAAACGTGCCGGGCAAGCATACTATTTCGCCAACGCCCAAAACAGGGTATCAATAGAAT
This sequence comes from uncultured Ignavibacteria bacterium, assembly GCA_964521815.1. GTDB lineage: Bacteria > Zixibacteria > MSB-5A5 > UBA10806 > 4484-95 > JAAEQD01. Next base: position 1,099 of record CAZFSN010000171.1, read on the forward strand.
TGCATGAGCGATTTGGTTTTGTCGAACTAACGCGGGATTTCGTATACCCGGACGTGGAATTTACAGGCGGCGAGGGGATAATGTTTATTGTCAATCTTGCCTGATTCAATTATCATTCATCCCAGGCTATTTTCCCCGTACGCTTTTGTTTTATTCGGCCTCGGTGTTTTTTCTCATCTATTCGCTTTTCGACAGCCGCCGGGGGAATTATAGTCTTCTTTCGTGGTATTTTTCTTTTTAAAGCTTGATGTAAAAGATCGATGAACCTGATAACTGCTTCTTCCCGGTTGGCGCTCTGACTTCGGTGTTTTTGACAGATTACTCGCAATATTCCTTTATTGTTGATTCGCGTTGGAAGTTTGGCCAGAAGCCGTTGGCGCTGGCTATCAGACAAGGATGGCGAATTGGCGATATCGAATAAAAGCGTCACCCGGCTGCTGACTTTATTGACATTCTGCCCGCCCGGCCCGCCGCTTCTGGAGAAGGTGAATTCCAACTCGTTTTCGTTGATCGTCAAGTCTTTCGATATTTCAATCATTATATTCATTCCCGCCGGCATAAAATAGATTTACATCAATGACTTTCCATTAAAATTCTTACTCTAAGACAATCGCTTGTGTCATCAATGCCCGTAGGGGCACGGCATGCCGCGTCCCTACGGATATAATTCCAAAATTCAAAATAAGTTTTTCAGCCAGCCTTATTCTTTTTTCGCATCGGTTGCGAACGAAAAATGCATTTGCACGATTACCCACTTGCCTTCGCGTTTTTCCAGTACTCCGGTCCAGCGAACATCCTCCCAATTGGCGGGTTTGCCTTTCCATTCGTTGAAATCATCCAGACGGCAATGCCACCAGGCGGCGTCCCCGGACTGCGACAGCCCTATATAAAGATCTTTAACTTCATGACCGACAGCCTTGAAATCGTCCAGCATGAAGAAATTTTCCGTCAAATCGACAAAAGCCTTATAGCCGGAGATATTACCGGCATCACTGGGGCTAAACCAGAATAAATTATCATCATGAGCGACGGTGCTGTATAACGCGGTTGTATCTTTAGTGACCGCCCAGCCGATATTGGTCTCAATAACTTTTTTGATCGCCGCTTTTTCCGCTTCAATGTTGACCTCTTGTTTCATGCCCTGGCAACCTCCCAATAATAATATAATTAATGGAATGAATAATAGAAGTGTAGCTTTTTTCATCTTCTCCTCCTTCGTTACGTTATTTACGATACGAATCATACAACAATTGGTTTGATTTATTCCACCGGCTATATTTTGAATTTTATATGCTTAATTAATATCTGTCAGGTTATTTTAGCAACCGTTTTTTACTTAATCAACAACATTTTCTTCGTATCGGAAAATTGCCCGGCTTGCAAGCGATAGAAATACATGCCGCTGGCGAAGGTAGAGGCATCGAATGTAACCGAATGATCGCCGGCCGGATAATCACCATGCGTTATAGTCCTAACTAAACGGCCGGCCACATCGTAAGCAATCAGCGTAATATATCCGGCCTCTTTAAGCGAGAATGAAATATTAGTTCGGCTGTTAAACGGATTAGGGTAAGCTTGATTAAGTTTAACCGCTTTCGGCGTTTGCACGAAACCATCATAAATGGAGGTCCCGCCGGTGTTAGTAAATAGATATGTCGATCCGCCCCAATTTGATATCGCCATATCTTTCGTGTTCGATGTTCGATAAAATATAGTCACGCTGTCTTCAGGCGCCGAAGCCAGCGATACCCAGGCATCCTGAAGGCTATAGCAGTAACCGGTCAGCGGAAGTTCGACGCCATCGACAACGACCTGATCGATACTTTGCAGGTATCGATCGCTAAGGTTAAACAGCTTTTTCCGACTATCACCGGCGAAAGTCTCGAATGTCAGGATTTCCTCGGCGTAATCTATATCTCCGAAAATGATATTTTCGACTACCAGGCTGTAGCCCGGGTCGGATGACCAATCCGGGACGATATCGAAATCTCCGTCATTATTTAGATAAATATATATCAGGTCGAACCATTGGCCGGTGATAAAATCGTAATCATCGTCACCGTCGATATCGCAGAAAACGGCTTCGGAACCATAGCCATTCGTTAGAGATGTCCAGTCAGGTTCTGTTGGAAGTTGGCCGTTATTGGAATAATATATCTTAAAATACCCGGTTCCATCCATCTGCGTGTTGTTGGCAACACCCATATCGAGATAGCCATCGCCATCCAAATCGGCGAAATCGAATGAATTACCGTTGTCAATTTCCGATGATTGCCAACTTGGTGATGTTTCTATCGAATCGCCGTAATTATAATAAATTTTTACGGGTCCACCCGATGTTAAAACCGCCAGATCCTGGTCGCCGTCGTTATCGATATCCACGAATTGGACATCATAAGCGGCATCGGAATCGGCCGAAACCCAGCCCGGCACGGTTTCCAACATACCGTCATTGTTGAAATAAATCAAATTTGGCCGCTGCTGGTTATGGTAAGCCTCGCCGGTACCGCAAGCCAGATCTAGATCGCCATCGCCGTCAGGATCGCCAAAGGTGGCGCGGAAACAATAAACCGAGTCGGCGGTTGTCCATGAGGGCGCGCCCTCCGGATTGCCGTCGTTATTATAATAAATCTGGACTGATCCGGGACGCCAATTGGGAGAGATATAATTAGCCACCATGATTTCGGGGTACCCATCATTGTTGATATCGCCGAATTCGCATTGGCCGGAAAAAAGCGAATCGAGGGAGATTAATGTTGCCTGATTTGGCAGAATGCCATTCTCATTGATATAAATGAAATTCGGCGCCATGAGCATATCATTGCCGTTGGAAACCGCCAGATCGAGATAGCCGTCACCATTAAGATCGCCAAAATCGCAGCCGGTGCCATAGGCCCTATTTTCAACCGATAGCCAATCGGGGATGAATTCATATGGTACCTGACCCGACACAAATGCCGGGATCAGCGCGAAAACGAATATAGTAAAAATTATGATTTTACGCATTTCAGACTCCTTCTAAAATAAGGACTTCATACCGGAAATATAGCGTTAAAACCGTATTAAACAAGGATAATATCATAGTTAAAAACGCGATAAGCCAGTTGTTATTTAAGCAATATCATTCAAGTTGTGTCGGGTCGTAGGGCGAAGCCCGTGACCCGACACTGAGTTACCCGCCTATGCCGCCGGGTCACGCCCTACGGGCTACGACCCTGCGGAACTGGTATATCATAGTTAAAAACACGCGATACGCCGGTTGTTATTTAAGCAATATCATTCGTCTCGACTGTGAATAATCGCCGGCCTGCAATCGATAAAAGTAAAGGCCGCTGGCCAGGTTGGAACCATCGAATGTTATTTTGTGTATGCCGGCCTGCTTGTATTCATCAACCAGTGTTTGTAGTTTGCGGCCCTGAATATCGAAAATATCTATTTTTGCGTTTCCCGATTCAGGCAAGCTATATGAGATAACAGAATTGGCGTTGAACGGATTGGGGTATGCCTGAAACAGAGTAACTCTATTGGGAATTTCCGGATCCGTTTTCGAAGCTATCGATGTTGCCAAGTCGCTTTCCCACCAACATATCTTATCAGCTCGTTCACCGGTGCCTACTATATCCAGCGCGCCATCACGATCTATATCCGCGGGGATTGCCCGTCGAGCATAAGAAAAGGAGTTGGTCAAATCATAGCGCGTGAATGTACCATCATCGTTATGTTCCCACCAGGATATGGCGTCATCATCCCAGGCCGCACCCACAGCATCCATATCGCCGTCGTTATCGATATCGGCGGCCTCGACACTATAAGCTCCGTTGAAATTATAATCGATAATTTGCATATAGAAATTTTGATCGCCGTCATTTACGAACCAGTAAACATCATCTCGCCACAATTCGGTAGCCAACACATCCAAATCGCCGTCATCGTCCATATCGGCAACGGCCGCTGATGTAGCAAAACAGCTATCCAGACTTGAGATAGAATGAGGCGTAAATACTTGTTCACCATTATTCTCAAACCAGGTCAATTCCTCGTAAGCGGCGCCAACCAATAAATCCATATCATCATCGCCATCGAGATCGATTGCAGATACGAAATAAGGGTAACGGAAATTGCTCGCAATCGTATGTTCGGTAAAATTTTCCTCACCGTCGTTTTCCCACCATAAGACGGTGTGACCCCAGGTGGCGACAGCGATGATATCGATATCATCATCGCCATCCATGTCGGCGGCATCGGCCCAATGGGTATATTCACAGTCTGTAGTGATAATATGAGGGCTAAAGTTCATCTCACCGTCATTTTCCCACCATGAGATTATCCCATCATAACCGGGGCCTTCGACTGCCCCGAGGATATCGAAATCACCGTCGCTATCGATATCAATAGCTTTTACGCAATTCGCGCCGTCGAAATTGCCATCAATAACGTGTTTCACGAAATTTTGTTCGCCATCGTTTTCGTACCAGACGACGTCATCGTTGTCGTTGCCGCAACCGACTATATCGACATCACTGTCTCCATCCATGTCTACTACATATAATCCCCAGGCGCCGTCGAGCTGAGTATCGATTTCATGTTCCGTCCAATTTATTTGGGCTGTCGTTATTGAATAAGCAAACACTAAAGCTATCAAAGCCAATAAGACTTTAACTTTTGATTTCATGACTTTACCTCGATTTTATTTGTTTTAAAAGAATCAGCCTATTTATTGCAGGCTATTTATCAATATTAAATATAATGTGTTTTACCAAATTGTCAATATCGGCTTTCGCGATATACGGCAAAGTACTATAATTTCTAAACTACTGTTACCTTTTTCATACAATACTACTTTATAAGAGTTAGTTTTTTGGATTCTGAATAATCACCAACCTGCAACCGGTAAAAATAATAGCCGCTGGCAAAATCCGAACCATCGTATAATATCCTGTGCATACCGGCCTGCTTATATTCATCGATCAGCGTTTGAAGTTTGCGGCCCTGAATATCGAAGATATCTATTTTAACATTTCCCGGTTCAGGTAATCTATAAGAGATTACGGTATTGGCGTTGAACGGATTGGGGTAATTCTGATACAGCTTATATTGATTTGGTAGTGAGAAATCGAGTTTATTATCGATTCCGACCAATCCAGATTCGATTTTCGCGAGTAACAATTTATTAACTTCATTTCCTACGCTTATTGAACCGACCAGAACGAAGTTGCCATCGGATGTTTGCGCGATACATTCGGCGACACTGACACTGACTTCATTTTCTCCGATTATGCGGTGAGTCCAGGTGGTATCGCCGAGCGAATCGGTCTTAACGGCATAAACGTCTAAATGTTCGTACATCGGTACGCCGACCTGCCCGCATAATATATAACCACCATCGGATGCCTGAGCTATTCCATAGGTGGAAATTTCTTCATCCGGATTCTGTGTGGTAAAGGTATTTGTCCAAAGGGTATCACCCAGCTCATTTATTTTGTACAATCTGGTACCCTTTTGAATCATATAATTGCCATCTGAAGTCGGGATTATAGTAGTCCTGGCGCAGCCGCTGGATATACCATAAAACTTTGTCCAGAGTGAATCACCGTTGGCGTCCGTTCTGATTAAAGTAAAGTAATAGTAATCATCACAATCGAAATACAGGTTTCCGGTTACGAAAAAGCCGCCATCTGGGGTCTGGATAGCAGAATAACCTATATCGTACATCGTCCCGCCATAAGTCTTGGTCCAGAGCGTATCGCCATCGGCATTGAGCCTGAGCAGATACAAATCGTAACTGCCGTTGCCGTATGACTCGGTATTGGCCACGATAATACAGCCGCCGTCGGATGTTTCATGCGCGCGATGGACAAATTCATTTCCGGGCCCGCC
>CAZFSN010000172.1:0-6917 GCA_964521815.1 uncultured Ignavibacteria bacterium
GATGCCAATGGCAGTTGCGACATAACCGGAAACGATGTCACCAAAATGGTCAACTACAACCGGAGTGACCCGACCGCTCCTGCTCTGCTGTTCTGCCCTCAATATCAGCCGCTCTTTCCCACTGTCGGCGATGTACCTAATCCATTACCTGAAGGTTGGCCATTCTGCGAAAATCCTGTTGTAACCGGAACCAAGATTATTCCGACTTCACTTACGGAATAAGACACTAATTCGCTTGCGGCCGCTCGTCTTCTGGCGAGCGGCCTGCCCTACTCCAGCTGATCTACCCGCCGAGACGCCATCCGGCTGCCCGGGGTGCGAATAAAGGCAATTACTACAATTGATTATATCTACCGATAACTATTATCGTGGGCAGAATTGAAAATTGTATAATAGACGAATCCCGTGTTTCATCTTGACAGTTATAATTTTTACTGAGTATATTTGTTGGTATGAATCAAGTGATAGTTAAGACATTAATAATCTGCTCGTTCAGTTTATTTTTAAACTCTGCTGTGGAGGCAGATATGAAAGCCGAAATCAGACTTCCGGCGGCGGCGGGAAGCTTTTATCCCGGCGAACCGTCGACTTTAGCCAAGACAATCGCCGGCATGCTGGCCCAAACGGAGAAACCATCGATAAACGGCGATATTATAGGTATCATAGTGCCGCACGCCGGCTATGTCTATTCCGGGCCGGTAGCCGCCTATGCCTATAAAGCGATTCAGGGCATATCCTATAGCGATGTCATAGTTGTCGCGCCCTGCCATGTGGACGCGTTTTTAGGGTCGGCGGTGTACCCCGGCGATTTTTACCGCACCCCGCTGGGTGATGTCAAGATCGACAAAGAGCTATCGGCGGAACTGGCCGGACAATCGGATCTGGTCAATCTGTCTCAATCGGGCCATAAAGTAGCTGGCCGCGGCGAACATTCGCTGGAAGTGCAATTGCCGTTTCTGCAAACCATGCTCGATGACTTCAGCTTGGTGGCGGTTATCATGGGCAGCCAGGATATGAAAAGCTGTCGCGCGCTGGCCGAAAGTATCGCCGAGGTTTGCCGGGGCAGGAAAAATGTCCTGCTGGTCGCCAGTTCCGATTTATCACATTTTCACAATTATAAGACCGCCTCCGGACTCGATAATCGAATTGTCAATCTGGTAAATGATTACAATTATGACGAGTTATATGCGGAGCTTCAGAACGGAAAGGTCGAAGCTTGCGGCGGCGGCCCGATAGTAGCCGTTATGATGGCCTCCCAGATGCTGGGCGCGAATTCCGCGAAAGTAGTCAAATATGCCAATTCGGGGGATGTGACCGGCGACAGTTCATCGGTGGTGGGTTATTTGGCGGCGGTTATAAGTACCGGCGGCGAGGGCAAGGTTTATGAGTTGGATGAAGCGGCCGATGAAGGTACGGTCGAAAATAATCCGGCTTCCGCGGTTGATTTCGGGCTGTCAGAGTTCGAAAAAAAGAAGCTTCTTGATTTGGCCTATAATTCGATTGACGAGGCTTTAAAGGGCGGGGAAATCGCCATAGATTCATCCTTTCGCCATGGCGTGATGAACGAGGAACGAGGCGCCTTTGTCACACTTACTATAGATGGCAACTTGCGGGGCTGTATCGGCTATATCAAGGCGGTTAAGCCGTTATGCGAGACAATTGCTGAAATGGCGGTGCAGGCGGCGTTTAACGATCCCCGTTTTCCGGCGTTAAGGCGAGCCGAATTTGACAAAATCGAGATTGAGATTTCGGTTTTAACGCCGATGTCACTTATAGAAAGTCCCGATGATGTCGTAGTCGGCCGGGATGGACTGTATATCATTCGGGGATATAATAGCGGCCTGTTGTTACCGCAGGTTCCGGTAGAAAATAACTGGGACAGGGAGAAATTTTTAGATCAAACTTGTATAAAAGCCGGTTTGGCTCCCGGCACATGGAAAAAATCCGGTACCCAGATATTCAAGTTCCAGGCCGATATTTTCGGAGGTAAGTAGTATCGCCAGACAGATTAAAAATTTCAAAGGCCCTAATAACAGTTTGTTATATAGGGCATATCAGTTTCTCCTGCCCGGGATATTGGTGGCAGCTATTGTCTTCTATGCCGCCAGTATTATTCTGGACAATTATGCGATTAAAAAACGAGCCGAAGCGAAAACCGATCAGGAAAAAGAACAAATAAACCTGGCTACGATATATTCGGGAACACTGGAGAAAAACAGCTCCCTGTACACTGAATTATTAAGGCAGGATGTACCCGAACTGGCGGTGGCCAAGATAACCACCCGGTTTTCCGAGCTGTTCGATCTGACCAATTCTCATCAGGGGGATGAATTTAAGCTGTTCCTTTCGCCCGGGGATACGGTTCTGGCATTCGAGTATATCACGGCAGATTTGAAAAAATATCGTTTGGAAAAAGTAGACGACGACTACGTAGATCAGGTAACCGAGGTCGAACTCGATAAACACATCGAATTTATAGGGGTTACCATTGAAACCAACCTGTGGGCGGCTTTGCATGATAAATTGCCCGATCCCGAACTTTTTACCAAGATCACTGATATTTTCTCGTGGGAAATCGATTTCTTTACCGAATCTCGGGTCGGCGACACGTTTAAGATGGTTTATCAGGCTTTTTACAAGGATGGCCAATTCATAAAAGCCGGCGATATTTTGGCGGTCGAATATATGCTCGAGGGTACGGCTCATCGCGCTTTTTTATATACCGATCCCGATGGTTTTATTGATTATTATGATGAGAACGGCTATTCTTTGAGGCGAGCCTTGCTTAAATCGCCCCTGAACTATCGCCGTATCTCTTCCAGCTTTTCTCGCAGCCGCCTGCATCCCGTTTTGAAAATCTATCGCCCCCATCTCGGGATAGATTACGCGGCCGCGATTGGCACCCCGGTTGTCGCGGCCGGGGATGGAATCGTAACGATCAAGGGAATAGAGAATGGTTTTGGCAATTACCTGGAAATCGAACATGAATTCGGACTTACGACAGGCTATGGTCATCTGAGGAATTTTGCGCAAGGGGTCGAGAAAGGCCGGCGTGTCCGCCAGGGACAGGTTATCGGCTATGTTGGCGTGACCGGCATAACCACTGGACCGCATCTTGATTACAGGGTGAAGAAAGACGGCAAATATGTTAACCCGCTTCAAATGACTATCCCCGCCTCATCGCCGGTAAGACCGGAGTTCATGACGGAGTTCAAGGCGATGGCCGCGAACTATATTGCCGATTTCAATAAACCGATTGAACGCGAAATGTATGTTTTGAATCAATAAGCAGCTTTAATAGCGCGATCTTTTCAATCTTTTTCTCGAAAAACGTCTTTAAAACAAATGGTCCTTGAAATACTAACTCGCTTATATTATTCTAAAGCCCATGAAGCACTTTAGAATTTTAGTACTAATAATTATTGCGTTCCTGACCGGCGCCGCCACCGGTAATAGTATAATAGTCCTTAAGTTCGATTGCCAGGGCGAAACCAGATATCTGACCAATACTCTGGCAGATTCCCTCACCGAGAATTTGAAAGTAATGCAAGTTCCCGTGGTTTCCAGAGGTGTATTGGAAAGCGCGATAGGCAAGCAGGGGTATTCAGAAAACGACCTGAATTATAATCCAGCCAGATTGTCGCGGTTGATAGCCGCGCTGAACGCTCAAGGGGCTGTCTATGGCCAGGTATATCAGAAAGACGGCCTGATAATCATGGATACATACTATATCGAACCGGATTATGAAAAGCCTGTCGATATTGATCCCATGGTGGGCTATTCAGGCGATGACATCCTTGAAATGACCTGGGATCTGGCGGTATTGTTATCGCATCCCGATAAAACGCGCCCCCGGGTAGTTTCCGTTTCGCCGCCCGATAGCTCGATTATTACCGATGATCGTACTGATATAGTAATTCGTTTTAGCGAACCCATGAACCCGGATAGTTACTGCCTAAAAGGCGAACCGGAGGATATGTTTTTCACTTATGGCGAAGTCGATTATGATCCGGAAATGAATAGTTTTAAATTTAATGTTCACTTATATCCCGAAATTAAATACAGATTCTGGGTTAATGGTCCCGGCGTGAAGCCGTTCAAAGATACGACCGGCAATGTCGCAGATTCTTTTAATTGGAGCATAGAGACAAAATAATTAGCGCCTGCTCAATCCGATGACCATGATTAATGTAAACAACGATAGCCTGATCTGTATGGCTTTGAAGGAATACGGACAAATAGGCCCCAAGACCTTTCAGCAATTATTGATGGTTTACGGCCATCCCGAAAACATATTTGAACATAGCGCCGAGGATATCGCCTCCATGACCAGTATCAATCTTGAGCGCGCCGAGAAAATTATCAATTCCCGTGACTTAATCGATGATGCCCGTGAGGCATGCGATCATCTGCAATCGCTTAACATAGATGTTATCTGTTATCTCGATGACGCCTACCCGGGACGACTTCGCAGGATCGATGATCCACCAATTGTTATTTACGCAAGGGGTGATACCGATTCGCTTCAGGGCGGCGGGGTAGCTATAGTGGGCACAACCCAGGCCGATCAAGACGGTATCCGGGCCTCAGTTGATTTCGCGCGGGGGTTAACGGATCAAGGGCAAACTATTATATCGGGCCTGGCGCTTGGCATCGATTCGGCGGCCCATCTTGGCTGTCTGAAAAACGGCGGCAAAACCATAGCGGTTTTGGGCTGCGGCCAGATGAATATTTATCCGGAAGAGAACCAGCCGATGGCCAAATTAATAACCGAGTCGGGAGTCGTGATTTCGGAGTACGATATTCACGCCGAGGCTATACCGGGGCGGCTGATTTCGCGCAACCGCCTGATCGCCGGCTTGGCCGATGTCGTGCTGATCGCTCAATTGGGCCAACAGCGAAAAGGCGAACTTCATACGGCCCAGGCGGCTATCGATCAGGGCAAACCGGTCTTCATTTGTGACCCGGACGACAAATACGATTTTGAAACAATTCTTGATAATCTGGCTATAAAAATAAAGGGCCCGGAACAAATTGACGAAATAATGAAGTACATAATCTGATGGTTGAATTAGCATATTTATTCTTGACAACGGACATCAAAATATTGTAAACAGATCACACCGCAGTTGCCGAATTTTTACCAGCAATCGCCCGGACCGGGTCGGTTTAAATTATGATGTTGAAGCTTAAATGCTCTGGGAAAGCGATGAAAAATGATACGAACAAACAATAACAACAGCAACAACAACACCGACTTATTTCTTCAAATAAAAGAACCGTATCGAAGCGAGTATAAGATTAAGGGAAGCCGTTTTATCACCACGGTCAGGAAAATAGCCAGCGAGGAAGAAGCCAAAGCCGTTATCGAGGAAGTCCAGAAAGAATTTCATGATGCTACCCATAATTGCTACGCCTGGAAAGTCGGACACGGCAAAGGCGCGAGATATCGTTACGCCGATAACGGCGAGCCCAATAACACGGCCGGTCTGCCGATTCTCAAGACAATAGACAGCCGCCGACTCTCCAACATTATTGTCGTAGTGACCCGCTATTTCGGCGGAGTGAAACTCGGCACCGGCGGACTGATTCGGGCCTACAGCAAGGCGACCCTGGACGCGCTCAAGGAATGCGATATCGAACGCAGCTACATGGTGGAGACGATTATTTTTAAGACAAGTTTCGAGTTCGTAAACCTGGTGCATAATATAATCGCCACGTTCAAGGCGACGCTTAAAGATTCCACCTATGGCGATGAGGTTATTTTCACCGTGGATGTCAGATCATCGAAGTACAAAGAATTTAAAACCAAGCTAAAAGACGGTACCAACGGTCAGGTTGAAATCATCAGGTAAACAATATCTCGCGGTCGGGGTCGGACTGTGCGCGCTGGACTATATCTGCGTTGTCGATAAGTACCCCGGCCCGGAACAGAAAGTCGACGCCCGCCAGTTCTCCCGTCAGGGCGGAGGGCCGGTGCCGACGGCTCTATGCGCCTTAAGCCAGCTCGGTGAAAAGACGGCCTTTATCGGCAAATGCGGCGGCGATCCCGAGGGTAAGATTGTTAAAGGCGAATTGGAGCTGTTCGAGGTGGACACCCGCGGGATGGTTTTGGATACCTACAGCCGCACGCCTCGCGCCTTTATCTGGGTTGACGCCCACGATGGTTCCCGGACTGTCGTTTTGGACCGCACCGAAATATCCGACTTGAAGCCCGAAGAGCTAAGCCCGGTTCTTCTGAAATCCTGCCGTTATCTTCATATAGATGGCCGTGAGAGCGTGGCCGCGCTGGAGGCCGCCAAGATCGCCAAAGCCGCCGAGGCCGAGATTGTCCTCGATGCCGGTTCGCCGCGCGAAAATATCCACGAGCTTTTGCCTTTAGTCGATCATATGGTGGTGTCGAAAAATTTCGCTGAAAAGTTCACCTCCGAATCCGAGCCGGGAGCGGCCTCGCTTAAACTATTGGGCCTGGGCTTCAAATCGGTGGTGATTACGCTGGGCGCGCTGGGTTCGGTGTGCGCCGCCAATGGTGACTTCTTTCAAACCGACGCGTTCAAAATCGAAAACCCGGTCGATACAACCGGCGCCGGGGATGTGTTTCACGGCGCCTATATCTACGGCCTGGGCAAGGGCTGGGATTTGCCGCAGACAATCGAGTTCGCCTCGGCTGCCGCCGCTATCAAGTGCGCCCGTATCGGCGGCCGTCAGGGCATTCCCACTATCGATGAAGTCGTGCAGTTCATGGAAGAACGCAAAGGCCGGCTATAAGACAAGCCAGCCGAGAGCCTGAATTTGAGACTAAATATCAAATAAACCCCCTATAACAGCAGTCAGTATTTGCGACAAATATATAGTCAATGGGTTGTTTAAAGAATTGTTACTGGAACGGGACCCGAAACGTTTAAATATTTAATGGG
>CAZFSN010000173.1:0-6903 GCA_964521815.1 uncultured Ignavibacteria bacterium
TTCATTAAAATCAGCTCAAACTCTATTTCATCTTTTATCGGTATGCCATCCATTCCGATTTTGGGAATCGTCGGCTTCAGTTTTCGTGATTCCTCGATGGCGTTGATATGATAAGCCGCCACTTTGAAACCAATTTTCTGATAAAATTTGAAAGCATAAGTATTGTCATTGGTCGTAATAAGCCATAGTCTTCTACAGCCTTTTACTTGAGCCTCATTTTTGACGGAATTTATCAGGGCGCCGCCTATGCCCTGTTTTTCAATCACACTATTCAAAGTCACGATTTCGCACTGATCATCTTCGATATGATAGGTGATTAGTCCCCGGGGTTGACTATCGACAAAGGCGATAAAACCGGGCAGCGCATCGGCTTGATGTATCCGTCCGCGAGACACCGATTCGGTCGCACCCCACTGTTCTATTAACAGGTTTCTAATCCATTCCTGATAGCGAATGGATATGGGTTTAATAACGAATTCGTTCATTCCTTCCCTTTGCGAGCCATGAGTTCAAGTATCACATCAGCGACAATATATATTGATTAAGCCGATTATGACAATAAGTTTATCAGAATAATTTAAAGTAGAAACTGACCAATAAGAAAATGCCAAGTGAACCAATATTACTCAGCAAATTAACCATATCATTGTCGATAATCTTGACACCCTTTATCAAATCAGCTTGTTTTTGACAATGCACCCGATACTCAATCAGGTTGCCGCAAATACGACATCGATAGCCGGCCTGAACGGTAGCGCCCAGGATGGAATCGATAATTGAACCGCCGAATCCGGCCAAAGCGCACATCAGCCACATAATTGAAGAACCGGTATTTAGGCCGCCTATGTTGGCAGTCAAATAAGCGGCCGCCATGGTCAAGATAGCTCCCAATAACGAGGCCAGCGTTCCGATTACCGAAACGCCGCCCGATTGACCGGGACGGACTCTCTTGAATGAAATGATCGAAACCGGCTTGCTTGATAATAAAGTGCCGATCTCGGTCGCCCAGGTATCGGCAGTCGAGGCGCAAAGGCCGGTCAGAAATAAAAAGAACCATAGCTTTTCACCGGTAATAAACATGCTTAGCACACAAGCTGTCGCTACCCCGCCATTGGCGAATACCTGCTTGATATCTCTTGGCCCAGCTTTTTGGATTGTTTTAAGCGAACGCGACTTAATCTCGCTTTTAAGCCCGGAAAGCGCGCTCGAAGAGATAAAGAAGAATAATAACGGCACCGCGTATAACCATCCCCCCAAACCAAAGACCACAGTACCTACTATAGCAGTGCCTGCCGCCCCGCTTTTTGATAAAGCCCTGACCCGATAAGAGATAAATACCAGGACCATGGCCAGAATCAGGCCGATTAAAAGCTGTCCAAGATTAAGGGTCATTTGAATCATTTTTCTGAATATTTATAATATATTTTTACAAAATTCGAAAGCTCGTTAATAGGTAAATAGGAAATATCATTTCCCTTTAGTTTTAAAAAGATGGTTTTAAAACCCTTTGATGTTCGGCTCATTTAAATTATTTATCTTGTAAAATTGGTTTTTGAGGCGTACAATTTTATTATGATTGCCTGGATGTTAAATATAAATATCCTTAACCTGTCAACAAAGGAGTGTTTTGATGGAACCCTATCGATACCATGTTTATATCTGTAATCAGCAAAAACCTGAAGGAGTGCCGAGCTGCTCGGCTCATGGCTCCGACAAATTAATTGACAGCCTGAGAATGGAAATTATGAAAAGGGGCTTGGGTGATTCTGTCCAGATTACCACCTGTGGTTCGATTGGACTGTGCGACCGCGGGCCCAATATGGTAGTTTACCCTGAGGGGGTTTGGTATTCGGGTGTAACAGTAAATGATATTCCGGAAATTATCAGCGAACATTTTCAAAACGGCAAAATTGTCGAACGACTGGTTAATAAAGATGCTGCCGCCTTAAAAGCCGAGATAGATACCAACAAGAAAAAGATGATGGCGGCAATGAAAGCCAATGACGCGGCCGGCGTTTTGCCTGATGACTTGATGCAGAAAATCAGGGGGTTTCAGTTTAGTCGAGTCATCTTATCAGCTGTAGAATTGGATATTTTCACGGCCGTAGGCAAAAACGCGAATTCCGCCGAAATCGCCAAAAGTTTGGGTATCGATCCGCGGGCGACAGAGAAGCTTTTAAATGCGCTGGTTGCTATTAACCTTCTGGAAAAAAGACAGGGCTTATTTTATAATTCCGCGATATCATCTCGTTATCTTATGGAAGGTTCCCCCGATGATTCGCGGGCCAGTATTATGCATAGCGTACATTTATGGGATCGATGGTCGACTTTGACGGAATGTGTTAAGCAAGGGGCATCTGTGACTTATAAGGATGTGGCTGATCGAAAGGATGAATGGACAGTACCGTTTATCGCCGCCATGCATAAAAACGCCGGGGCCAGAGCGCCGCTGGTTATAAGGGCTATTGGGATTGATGGAGTTCGGAAGGTACTTGATGTGGGGGGAGGCTCCGGGGCCTATTCAATAGCTTTTGCTGAAATGAACCAAAACCTTGAGGCTGAGGTGTTCGATCTTCCGCCTGTTTTTGCGATCGCGCGGAAACATATTGATAAAGCCGGTTTATCAGGTCGCGTCAAGGTTCGAGCCGGTGATTTTCGTAAAGATGAATTGGGAACCGATTTTGATCTTGTTTTCATTTCGGCCATATGTCATATGAACGGCCCCCAGGAAAATATCAAGCTTCTGCAAAAATCGTATAAAGCATTAGTTTCGGGCGGCAGGGTGGTTATTCAGGATTTTATTCTCAACCCTGATAAAACTTCGCCGCAATCGGCGGCGTTGTTTGCTTTGAATATGCTGGTGGGCACCCGTTCCGGTTCGACATACAGTGAGCATGAGTACTCAGATTGGCTAAAAGAGGTCGGCTTTAAAAATATAAAGCCGATAAGGCTACCTGGACCGACTGCCTTGATTATTGGCTATCGTGAATAAGATTGTTCTCCTCGACAAACGCTGTTAGCGGAAAAGGCTGAAATTTCCTTTTCTATTGACATATGGATGCCTTTTTTGTACAATAACTTATGCCGAAAGTAATTGGAATAATTCCTGCCAGATACGCCTCACGGCGTTTCCCCGGCAAACCATTGGCCGTTCTCGGCGGCTTACCTATAATCGTTCGTGTCTATAATCAGGCCAAAAAAGCGACTATACTCGATGATGTCATCGTGGCCACCGATGACCAGCGTATTGCCGATATCGTTACTCAGCATAAAGGCAAAGTTGTTATGCCGACCGGGAATTTCACCTGCGGCAGCGAACGGGTGGCGGCCGTGGCCAAAAACCTGAAAGCCGATATAGTCCTGAATATTCAGGGCGATGAGCCGCTTATTTCCCCGCAAGTTATCGAAAAAGTGGCCAATTACCTGATCGATAATCCCAAAGCCTTGATGACCACCGCCTGTTCGCCGATCAGGAATTATGAGGATATCGATAATCCCAATATCGTCAAAGTCGTGCTTGATAAAAATAACCGGGCGCTTTATTTCTCCCGAAGCCGTATCCCCTGGTTCGATGGCAAAGCCGCTGATTTCAAACGAGGAGCCATGCCGATTTATCATCATTTCGGGATTTACGGCTTCACATCGGATTTTTTACAGGTGTTCGTTTCCATGAAACAATCCCGCCTGGAGAAAATGGAAAGCCTGGAGCAACTAAGGGCGTTGGAAAACGGTTACGATATATATTGTATAACGGGGACGCAGATTTACTCCGGCATAGATTCGCAGGAGGACCTTTTTAAGGCAGAGCAAATGCTGGAAAGTATGGGATAGCATGACAAAATCAGGTAAGCAGACTAAATTCATATTTATAACCGGCGGTGTTACTTCATCGTTGGGCAAAGGAATAGCAGCCGGCAGTATCGGATTACTTCTGAAATCGCGTGGCCTGGAGGTTAGGCTTCAGAAATTCGATCCCTATATCAATGTCGATCCCGGCACCATGAATCCGTTTCAGCATGGCGAGGTTTTCGTCCTCGATGACGGCTCCGAAACCGATTTAGACCTGGGCCATTACGAAAGATATATCGATGTTAATTTGACCAAATTATCTAATGTAACCTCCGGTCAGGTGTATGATACGGTTATCCAGCGTGAACGGAGGGGCGATTATCTGGGCGCCACTGTCCAGGTAATACCGCATATCACTGATGAGATCATGTCCCGCTGTACTCGTCTGGCCAAGCAGGATGAGAATATCGATATAATAATTACCGAAATCGGCGGCACGGTCGGCGATATTGAGGCGTTATCATTCCTTGAGGCTATCCGTCAGATGGGCCTGGAACACGGTAAGGAAAACGTGCTGTACATTCATCTCACTCTGGTGCCCTATCTGGAAACCTCGGATGAATTGAAAACCAAGCCAACCCAGCATTCGGTAAAGATGCTGAGAGAAATCGGCATCCAGCCGGATATTTTAATCTGCCGCACTACTAAAGAATTGTCCCGTGATATCAAACGCAAAATCGGCTTGTTCTGCAATGTCCCGCCTGAGGCGGTTATTGAAGATATAGATTGTAAGACAATCTACGAAGTCCCGATACTATTTCATCGTGAGTTGGTCGATAACCTCATAGTCCATTACTTGAAGCTGCTCTGCAAGGATCTTGATCTGGAAGAATGGCGCAAGATGGTCGATAAGATCAAACATCCATCTCATACCGTTCGGATAGCTATCTGCGGCAAATATATCAATCTCAAAGATGCCTATAAATCGATCATGGAATCATTCATTCATGGCGGCATTGCCAACGAAACCAAAGTCGATCTGGTCTGGGTCTCCTCCGAGGATATAGTCGATAACGGGGCGGCGCAATATCTCGATAATGTCGATGGTGTGCTGATACCCGGCGGATTTGGCGAACGCGGTATCGAGGGTAAAATCGAGGCGATCAAATACGTTCGCGAAAACAATATTCCGTTTCTGGGAATCTGTCTCGGTTTGCAATGCGCTATTATCGAATACGCCCGGAATGTCTGCGGCTTGGAGAACGCCAATTCGTTCGAATTCAACCAGGAGACCAAACATCCGGTAATCCATCTGATGGATGAACAACGTCACATAACGAATATGGGCGGCACTATGAGATTGGGCGCGTACCCCTGCATAATCAAACGGGGAACGCTGGCTAACAGACTTTATGGCAAATCGAAAATCAGCGAACGTCACCGCCATCGCTATGAGGTCAACAACGAATATCGTGAGGTTTTAAGTGATAAAGGTATGATTTTTTCCGGCTTGTCGCCTGATGAGAGACTGGTCGAAATTTGCGAACTGGCCGATCACCCGTATTTTATCGGCAGCCAGTTCCATCCCGAACTGAAATCGCGGCCGATGAATCCTCACCCGCTGTTCGTCGGTTTGGTCGAGGCGGCTTTGAAATACAGACAATCAAGAGAGATATCATCGGCTAAAGTCAGGGATTCTCAAGCTAAATAACATGAAATCGCTTTTACTATCAATCAGTCTTGCTATCGTCATCGCCGGCTGTATGCCCGAACAAAAGGAAAGCGATTACACCAATCTGCCTTATCCGGCCAATGAGGATATCCTTTATTACCAATCTGAATGCGATTCCGGCTACCAGACATTCTGGACCGATATCAAGCTGGTGACCTCCGCCTATCTGAATAATTCGAAATATGATTCGATTGGAGTGAAACCGGATGATATCATTATCAAGGGCGAAGGACTATTCACCGGCTATATCGAGGTTGAGATGCCGGAGATCATTTTAGAATTGAAACTGCAAAGGCCGAATAAATCGGTAGGCGCCAGGTCTATCTGGCAAGTAATCGAGGCGAAGGAGATACCATGGCCAAAACCGGATTCTCTATCGGTCAGACAGAAATCGGCAATGGTAAAAGATTCATTATAGCCGGACCGTGCGTGGTCGAAACGCGTGATATCGCTTTCGCCGCCGCCGAGGAAATAGTCAGGGTTTCGACAAAATACAAAATCCCGTTCGTTTACAAATCCTCGTTTATCAAAGCCAACCGTCAGGCGGGCGCCTCGTTTGCCTCTATAGGTATCGATAAAGCCCTGAAAATACTGGGCGAAGTCAAAGCGAAATACAATCTGCCTATACTCACCGATGTCCACAACACCGATCAGGTATCGGCCGCCGCCGAGATAGCCGATTGCCTTCAGATACCGGCGTTTTTGTGCCGTCAAACCGAACTGATAAAAGCCGCCGCCAAAACCGGTTTGCCCTTAAATATCAAGAAAGGCCAGTTCATGGCGCCGGAGGATATGAACGATGCCGCTATGAAGGCTATAGAGGAAGGCAATACAAAAGTATTGCTCACCGAACGCGGTACTACCTTTGGCTATCATGATCTGGTGGTCGATTTCCGGTCGATAGTGATAATGAAACAGCTCGGTTATCCGGTCGTGTTCGACTGTACTCATTCGATTCAAAAACCCGGCGCCGCGGGTAACTCATCGGGCGGCTCCCCTGAATTTATTATCCCATTAGCCCGGGCCGCCGCCGCGGTCGGTGTGGATGGCCTGTTTATCGAAACTCACCCCGAACCTAAAGACGCCCTCTGCGACCAGAACTGCCAGCTGAAACTTAGCCTGCTGGAACAGATGGTTGAGCAGGTGATGGCGGTGTGGGGGAAGTAATCAGTCGTTCCGTCATGTCGTAGCCCAAAGGGCGTGACATGACGGTCAGGTCTCCCCTCTCCCCTCGTTCCAAAACTCCCGGGCTCGTTGAAAAACCTTAAACCCTGTCATTGCGAGAAGCCCGGAGGGCGACGAAGCAATCTGTATGTCGTTGAGTTGTATACATCCAGATTGCTTCACCCCGCTTGTCGCGGGGGTTCGCAATGACATATATA
>CAZFSN010000174.1:0-6860 GCA_964521815.1 uncultured Ignavibacteria bacterium
GCCGCCGACCTGGCCGAACTTAGGCCGTTCGCGCAATCGCTGGCAATCGTGCCGGTCGGCTTGACCAAATTTTCCCGCCCGGATTTGCAGACAATCGGGTCGAAGCGGTCGATTCAGATAATCAACGATGTGACTAATCTTCGGCGTAAATACGGCAACAAGGAAAACCATTTCGCTTATGCCGCCGATGAGTTGTTTATTACCGCCGGAATTAATATCCCGAAAGCCGCTTACTATGATGATTTTCCCCAGATCGAAAACGGGATTGGTATGGTACGGGATTTTCTGGATACATTTCCGAAAAAGATGCCATCGAAACTGAGGGGCAATTGGGTAACCGGTCAATCGATGGCGAAAATCTGGCGGAATCACATTATCCCCAAATATAATTTTAACCTGAAATTAATTCCGGTAACCAATCGGCTGTTTGGCCCGCGTGTCACCGTTTCGGGGCTTTTAGCCGGAGAGGATATATTGACCAAGTTGACTAAAATTAATCTGAAAGGCGAACCGGTAATACTTCCGCCAAATTGCTTAAACCACGATGGCCTTTTTATCGATGACTTGACTATATCGGATATTAGGGACAAACTGGGGGTAGAGGTGTTCCAGGGCGAATACAGTTTTGCCAATACCTTAAGGATGGTGGCATGAGCCGACCGATTGTAGCCATAGTCGGCCGACCCAATGTCGGCAAGTCGACTCTTTTCAATCGCCTGATTCAACGGCGCAAAGCGATAGTCGATGATCGTCCCGGTATCACCCGCGACCGGGTCTATGGCGATTGCTCCTGGAACGGCCGCGATTTCATTATAGTCGATACCGGCGGTTTCATACCGCGCACCACCGAACTGATAGCCTCGCTGGTGACCCAGCAAGTGCAGTTGGCTATCGATCAATCGGACCTGGTGTTGTTCGTACTCGATAACAAGGTCGGCCCGCAGACCGTGGATGAGGAAATTGCCTCGCTTCTTAAGCGCGCTCACAAAAAAGTAGTGATCGCCGCTAATAAAGCTGATTCGGAAAAAGATATGGCCGACACCGCCGAATTTTACAAGCTCGGCCTCGGCGATGTCTACCCGGTGTCGGCTATCGGCGGCCGTCAAGTGGGCGACCTTCTGGATGCTGTCACCGATAACCTGCCGCCTGTCATCGATGAGGCAGTCGATGAGGCTGCTATAAATGTCGCTATAATCGGCCGTCCCAATGTCGGTAAATCATCGCTTTTCAACAAGCTGATCGGCGAGCAACGTCAGATAGTCTCGGAAATCCCCGGCACGACCCGCGATTCAATCGATAGCCTAATCGAAATCGACGGGACACCTTTCAATTTTATCGATACCGCCGGACTCAGGCGCAAGTCCAAGTACCCCGATGTGGTCGAATATTACTCATCAATAAGAAGTATCCGGGCCATTGAACGCGCCGATGTCGCACTGGTAGTGATAGACAGCGCCGATGGTGTCACTGCCGGCGATATCAGAGTTGCCGACAGCGCCGAGGAGATGGGTCGAGGACTGATCTTTATCGCCAATAAATGGGACCTGGTCAAAGGCGTGGAACAGTTTACTTTCAGTCAATCTGTATATGACAAAGCCCCGATGTTGAAATACGTGCCGATAATATTCACCAGCGCCGTAACCGGCCGGGGTATCGACAAGATTATCCCCGACATCCTGGCAGTGATGGAAGAATGCCAGAAACGTATCGGCACATCCGATTTGAATACGTTTCTAGATAAGATCGTGCAGGAGAAACATCCCCCGGCCAAGACCGGCAAGTTTATCAAATTTTACTATATCACCCAGGCCGAAAGCCAACCGCCGACCTTTATCATTTTTTCCAACTGGCCGAAACTGATCGATCCGCCTTATCAACGGTTTATCGAGAACAGGCTTCGGCAGGAATTCGGTTTCACCGGCGCGCCGCTTAAAGTATATTTTAAAGCGAGGAAAGAATCATGATAACACTGCTGGCGATAATTATTATTTCATATCTGGTGGGCGCGTTTCCCAGCGGTATCATTTTGGGCAAGCTATTTAAAGGGGTGGATGTCCGTCAGCACGGCTCGAAAAACATGGGCGCGACTAATGTGTTCCGCGTGCTGGGCGCCAAACTGGCTGTACCGGTATTGCTTCTGGATATCCTTAAAGGCGTGATAGCGGTCGTGCTGTTTACGCATATCAATTTCGGCGATTTATCTATTCCCATACACTGGCTAAAAATTATCGCCGGCCTGGCCGCGATCTTGGGCCATGTTTTCCCGGTCTGGATCGGTTTCAAAGGCGGTAAGGGAGTGGCCACCGCCGCGGGGGTACTTCTGGGCTTGATGCCGCTGGAAGTTGGTTTCGCGATTTTGCTTTTTGTAATTATCGTATCGATTACCAGATATGTTTCGCTAGGCTCAATATTGGGCACGATCTTCGTCCCCTGCGCTTTGATTGCCGAAAAACTATATCTCGGATTCAAAGTGCCCGACTCCTACATGGTTCTGGCCCTTATTCTGGCAATTGCGGTTTTGGTCACGCATCGACAGAATATCAAGCGGCTGGTCAAAGGAGAGGAGAACAAGTTTGGCCGGAAAACGGATAAGGTATAAAGCAGAAGGAACTTGATATGACACTAAGCGTTGAAGATTATAATTAACTAATGATTATCTCATGTGAATAAAATTGTCGAATAAATTGAAAAATAAATTAAGCAATATATGATGAAGACGAATTCTAAAATAGCAGTCCTGGGCGCGGGCAGTTGGGGAATCGCCGTATCGATTCTGATAAATCAAAACGGCCATGATGTCACGCTCTGGGAGTTTTTCGAACAAGATTGCCGCACGATCCAGAAACTCCGCGAACATCCCGATAAACTTCCCGGCATCAAAATCCCCGAGTCCATAATTATTACTAATGATGCCCAGGAAGCTTTTGCCAATGCCAACGCTGTTGTTTTAGCCATCCCCTCACAGTTTATGCGGAAAACAATCAAGCCGATAGTCCGGTTTTTACCGACTGAATTAGACTTTATCATAAACCTCGCTAAGGGCATAGAAAACAACACATTAAACAGAATGTCTGAAGTATTACTTCAAGAAATACCGGATCGTTTTCACGCTAAAATCGCCACTTTATCCGGGCCATCGCACGCCGAGGAGGTGTCGCGTAATATTCCGACAACCGTGGTAGTCGCCTCCGATAATATCGAGATCGCCGAAAAAGCCCAGGCGGTATTTTCCAGCGAAACCATGCGAGTTTATACATCAACCGACCTTATTGGCGTAGAATTGGGCGGCTCCCTGAAAAACGTGGTCGCTATCGCCGCCGGTATAATCTATGGCCTCGGTCTGGGTGATAACACAATCGGCGCGCTGATCACCCGCGGCCTGGCCGAAATGGTGCGGCTCGGCCAGAAAATGGGCGCCGACCCACTGACATTTTCCGGCCTGTCCGGTATCGGCGATTTGATTACCACCTGCACCAGCCGTCACTCCCGCAACCGCTATGTTGGCGAACAACTGGGCAAGGGCCGCAAATTGAAAGAAATCCTCAGTTCGATGAAGATGGTGGCTGAAGGCGTCCAGACCACTCAATCGGCCTATCAGTTGGCCCGTAAATTCGATGTGGAAATGCCGATTACTACTGAAGTTTATAATATCCTGTTTGAAGATAAAGACGTTAAAACCGCTTTATACGAATTGATGACCCGTTCGCCCAAACCGGAAATCTGGGCATAGTTAAAAGCGGCGATATTATTAAAATATAATAAAATCCTTGCAATGTTGTTATAGGCTAAGCATATTTATAGTTTGAAAAAACATAGCGCAAAGGAGATAGATAGAATTGGCTAAATTCGATTTTGAAAAAGCTATGGAACGGCTGGAACAGGTAATCGATGATCTGGAATCCGGCAAACTCGGTCTGGATGAATCGATTAAGGTATTCGAGGAAGGCGTGGACCTGGCCAAAAAATGCCATAAAAAATTAACCGAGGCGGAAACAAAGGTTAAGCAATTGATTAAAAATGAAGACGGCGAATTTGAACTTAACCTTTTCGAGGAGGATCAATCCGGTGAAACTACTTGACGGAATCCATGACCATCAGGATTTGAAAAAGCTAAATATAGATGAGCTGCCCGAATTGGCCGGGGAGATTCGTGAATTAATAATCGATGTAATTTCCAAAAACGGCGGACATCTGGCCTCCAACCTTGGTATAGTGGAACTGACCCTGGCCTTGCATTATGTTTTCAATTCAGGAATCGATAAAATCCTGTTCGATGTCGGGCATCAATGCTACACGCATAAGATCATTACCGGCCGTAAAGACGAATTTCATACCATTCGCCGCGAGGGCGGCTTGTCCGGCTTTCCTCGCCCCGAGGAATCGCCTCATGATGCTTTCCGGGCCGGACACGCCTCGACATCGATTTCCGCCGCGCTGGGTTTTGCCACTGCCCGTGATATGACCGGTCAAAATCATAAAGTAATAGCGGTGGTCGGTGATGGTTCTTTAACCGGCGGTCTGTCCTACGAGGGCTTAAACCAGGCCGGCGGGTTGGGCAAAAATATGCTGATTATTCTCAACGACAACGAAATGTCGATCTCAAAAAACGTTGGCGCCCTGTCCAAGTATTTAACCGATATTATTACCGATCAGAATTATAATAAGCTCAAGGCCGATATCTGGAATTTGACCGGGAAATTGCCCAAAAAGGATGTCCTTCGACGGGGCGTAACCGCTATGCAGGATGTGGTCAAAAGCCTGTTAGTTCCCGGCCAGATATTCGAGAAACTCGGTTTTCGCTATTTTGGCCCCATAGATGGTCATGATATTAATCTCTTAATAAAAACCTTAAGCCAGGTAAAAGACCTTCGCGGCCCCTTGCTTTTACATGTGATAACGAAAAAGGGAAAAGGCTATAAATTCGCCGAGGAAAACCCGACTGATTTCCACGGTATCGGGTCTTTTGATAAGCAAACCGGTAAATCAAATAAATTAAAAAAATCGCTGCCCTATACTAAAGTGTTCGGAGAGACGCTGGTCAAACTGGCGGAAACCGATGATAAAATTTGCGCTATCACCGCCGCGATGACCACCGGTACCGGTTTGACTAATTTCTCGATTAAATTCCCGGGCCGCTTTTTCGATGTGGGCATCGCCGAACAGCACGGGTCGACTTTCGCCGCCGGTTTGGCCGCCGCTGGAATGAAACCGTATTTCGCGGTTTATTCGACCTTTCTTCAGCGTGCCTTCGATCAATTAATTCATGATGTCGCTTTGCAAAACCTGCCGGTAACATTCTGTATCGACCGAGCGGGTTTGGTCGGCGAGGATGGCCCGACCCATCACGGCTGTTTCGATATCTCATATCTGCTTCAAATACCCGGTATGACTATAACCGCTCCCAAAGATGGTTTGGAGTTGCGGCAATTGATGGCGCTGTCGGCGGGGTGGCAGGAAGGGCCTTTCGCGATTCGCTATCCCCGGGGCGATGTTCCTGAAACCGATGTCAACCGCTCGCTTGAGCTTTTACCATATGGAAGCTGGGAAAAATTGCGCGATGGACAGGATCTGGCTATTCTGGCCGTAGGTTCGATGGTTTACCCGGCCTGGCAAGCGGCCGATCTGCTCGATAAGGATGGCATTCAATCCACTCTGATCAATTGCCGGTTTATAAAACCGATCGATGAAACGATGCTTCGGAAAATCCTGGCCAAATATAAAATGATAGTAACTATCGAAGAGGGAACATTGATTGGCGGCTTTGGCAATTATATCAGCGGTTTTGCCAGATATTGGGGATTCAATGAACATACAATCCGCCATCTTGGCCTGCCCGATAAGTTTATCACTCACGGCAAACGTTCGGCGCTGCTTAAAGAGATAGGTCTTGATAGCGGCAGTATCGCCTCATCTATATTGAATTATGTCGAATTACAGGCGGATGTTTCAAGAAAGTATGAATAAATTTGAAGCGATTCGGAATAATAGCGCATCTTAAAAGACCCAATGTCGAACGAACCGCACGGCTAATTATTGACTGGTTGAAAAGTCAGGGACTCACTTACTGGGTATGTAAAGAACTGGCGGATGTAATCGGCGAAACCGAATTCGTTAGACCTAAAAAGAAATTATATGAAGATATAGATTGCGTATTATCATTGGGCGGCGATGGCACCATGTTATCATCGATCAGGAACGTCGGCCATCACGGCATACCGGTATTCGGCATCAATGTCGGCCAGCTGGGATTTCTGACCGAAATCCTGGCCCAGGATATTCCCGCGGCTCTGGAGAAACTTAAAAACGACAATTTTGTAATTGATGAAAGAATGGTCCTCGAAGCGAACATAATCGATGCTGAATGCGGAAATTATTTCGCCTTAAATGATGTCGTTCTCGATCACGGCGACAGCACTCGCCTTATCAAGCTCGATTTGTATCAACTCGATGCGGACCATGAAGAGCTTTTCGTTTGCCCGTATAATGCCGATGGTCTGATTATCTCTACGCCGACCGGATCCACCGCCTACAACCTGGCTGCCGGCGGGCCCGTTTTGCACCCGCATCTGGGCGCGATAATCGCCAGCCCAATTTGTCCTCATTCTTTAACTTTAAGGCCTATATTATTCGATGATCGCAGTCGGCTGAAAATAAAAGTAGCTCCCGAAAACACCGAAGTCAGAATGACTGTCGATGGCCAGGTCAGGTGCAATCTCGAATCAGGCACGAGCGTATGTATTTGCAAGGCGCCTCATAATATCAAACTGATCAGGATAAAGGATTATTCATTTTTCGAGATATTGCGCACTAAACTTCACCTGGGCGCGCGGCCGTTGACAACCGACCATGATTAAATCGCT
>CAZFSN010000175.1:0-6834 GCA_964521815.1 uncultured Ignavibacteria bacterium
TTATCCGGATTAATCTTGTAAAGTTTGAAAGTAGTCTCGTGAACGGCCCATAGGTTGGCGCCAACGAACTCCAGCCCGGCATAGCCATGCAAAGGCGTATCGTAGGGCGCGCCGACTATGCCGCCGGTTCGCGACAGCTTATATAGCTTGCTGGAGTCAGTATCGCTTATCCAGTAGAGAGTCCCCTGTTTGGTCAGGCCGGTCGGCCAGGTGCCGGGTGTGGCAAACATGGCCGAATCGATAAGCGCCACCGATGGCTGAAAAGACGGCGGCCGCACCTGCCCTGATTGATCGTAATATATGCCATTGAGATAAGTGTCGTGTAAAGCTTGAGAATGGCCGGCGCTAATCATCAAGACAGCCGAGAAAAATACCGTTAGTATTAACGGCTTAAATTTTCCGCTTTGATATCGCATCACCTTGCTTTTCATTTTGATAATCATTTAAGCTCAATTAATAATATACATTTTGAAAACCCTGTGTCAAGCATAGTTTAATATTCATATGTATTTTACTTCGGATAAGCTAAAAAGTTTATAACTAATCAATTCCCTTCGGCTTTGATAAGAAAATCATAGCCGTTTTTCTTGTAATACTCATGTAAAATAGGCACTTCGTGGGAAACCATCAAATCGACTTTAAGAACTGATTCGAGTTTCGAGGTATAAACCTGGCCGTTGTCGTGATTAATAAAACCCGTTGAAATAACATGAACGGTCGAATCGGTAAGATCGATTTTATCCCAGACAACCTCGAACCGGGCGCCGTTGACATAATATTGGCTCGGCAGTCCCCCGCTTTCGGTAATACCGTGACATTGAATATGACCACGGGCGGCGTCGATACCGGCCCTGGCCGCCATTTCGACCTTATTGATCGGATCTTCAAGTCCAAGATCGATTTTAGTGGATGATTTTACTTCCTTATCCGTGGTAATAGTCGCGATAGAAATACCACCGGCTAAAAGTAACGCGAATAGGGCGAAAAGCGTTACAACTATATCGCTGCGATTGTCCTGTCGGGCGCTAAAAAACTTCATCTTGGTAAACTCCATTTTGCATATTGTGAATCAGTTTGCACTTTCAAAGTCTCTTGACTGGCCGTAACTGATTGAAATACAATCAAAAAGAGTGTTTATCTTTCGTCATCGCCAAATATATAGCGCAAAGTTAATGCCCAAAATTATATATGTGATTTGGATTATTTATGCGGATTAAGGCAGATACTGAAACTGAAGGTGTATCCCTAATTGATTGCCGGCATATTCCAGCGGCAATGGCGGCGGGTTGGATGACATCACCGCCCTCAAGGCGGATTGATCGAAAGCGGCAATCCCGGATGATTTTTCGATTATGGCATCCACGACATTGCCTTTTCTTAAGACAGTGAAATAAATCGTGCAGACAACTTTATCGGCCCCCTGGTATGGATTATCCCAATTATATTTGATTTTGCCAAATAAAATATTCAAATATGTCGGCGTCTCGAAACTGGCTCCCTCAAGTTTGACGGTGCCAAACTCGCTGCCGAAATCCACTCCCTGAGGCAAACCGTAACGTTCCTCGTTTGCGCCCGCCTGAGCCGAGTTATCGGTCTTCTTCTCGGTGTCAGCCTTCTCAGCGGCAGTTTTCGGTTTGGGCGCAGGCTTCTTAGGATTGGTTTTCTTCTGTTTATTTACCTCTGCTACATGAGGTGTTTTCGGCGTCTCTTCCACTTTGGTCTGGGCTTTAGGTTTCGTCTCGACTGTTTGAGGCGAACCCGGGGTTTCAGCGCCGGTTGTCACACCCCGCGAAATCGGCGGCAATGAAACCAGATCAACCGACATGATTTTCGGATAAGCTTCTTTTTGGGGCCGTTTCTCACCTAAAAACAGATAAGAAAAAACCGCCATATGCAAAACCAATGATATTACGAGGGCATAGTTCAAAGTTTGCTCTCCGGTTCGGTCACCAGGCCTACGTTTTGAATGCCCATCTTCTTGATCTTATTCATGATATCCATAACCACGCCATACGGTACGGTTTGATCGGCCCGGATATATATCGGATTGAATTTCTTGACACCCCTGATCGTTTTTAGCCTGGCCTCAAACTGATTGGCCGGGATTTTATAGTTATCGATATAAATCTGCCGGTCTTTGGCGATAGAGATAACGATACCGGTCGAAACATCCCGCGGCGATTCGCTGGATTTAGGCAGCTGTATATCGACACCCGACTGCATCATCGGCGCGGTGATCATGAATATAATCAGCAGCACCAGCACCACATCCACCAGGTTGGTGACATTGATCTCGGCCATCGGATGGTATTGATGTCTAAACTTGCGCAACGCGGGTCAACTCCTTCTTTATGGCCGAAAACAGCTCCGATTTGAAATTCTCAATCTCCGATGTTATAAATCTGAGCTTGTTGGTAAAATAGTTATAGGCGATCACCGCCGGTATAGCCGCCGCCAGCCCGGCTACGGTGGCAATCAGGGCCTCGGCGATACCCGGCGCGACCACGGCCAGCGTCGCGGTGCCCATAACACCGATCTGCGCGAAGGATGACATGATCCCCCAGACCGTGCCCAGAAGCCCCAGAAACGGCGAGGCATTGGCGGTAGTGGCCAGAAACACAACATATCTTTCCAGGCGGCTAATTTCACTGGTACCGGTGCGGTCGATAGCCTCGGAGATATGTTCCAGGCTGTCGTCATCGATAGTCACCTGCTCGCCTTTCTCCGAGGTCTGCAGGACCGATTCGAGTTCCACGAAAGCCGCGCCGAAAATAGCGGCGAACGGCGTTTCTTTCATGGCGCTTAGAGTGGGGAAACTTTTCTCCAGGCTGCGACGCGAACGAAACTTGCGCAGGAATATCTCCGAACCGGCGATTACCCGCTTATATTCGAAAAACTTGTAGATTATGATCGCCCACGATACCACCGAAAATATCACAAGCACGAACAGGATGATTTTGGCGAACACCGATGATTCCATGATCAGATCGGTCAATTTCTTCCCCGCGATGGCATCGGGCATAAGAAGCAATAGTGTCAGTTTATTCAAGTAAATCTCCTTGTTTATTTTTCGAACATCACATCGAATGGAGCACGAGGAAGTACTCCAATCACTGAAAATATTCTAAATCAGCATTCAGCCCGTGTCAAGGCTATAGTTATACAGCTAATAGTACGCTTTCAAGAGCCAATCCGTTCCGGAATAAATGTGGAGATGGATTATTTATTAAGATCAGAAATTTGAACCCTGCTGATTTTGTACCTCATATATCGGATTAGTGATACAGCGTTCAGTGTAGGGGGCGCAGCTTGTCTCGACCTTGGGGCGGGGCGAGGGGTAATGTACAGATCAAATCCCGTCCCATCCCTTTTCCCCGGGCGGACACAAGGTCACACCCTTACAGAAGATTCACATGCAGTCGGATGGCCTCACCAGATTGCTTCTATGCATCGGGCTGGAAGCTTTGCGACATCCTGAAAGCGGTCCGGTCAGGATGGCATACTATGGTTGGCGTACATCCACGAGCGCCAACATCCCCCTGGCAGACGAGGACATCCGCCAGGCACGAAGTGTTTAGGTGCGCAACAGACCTCCCGGTCTGTCCGAACATACCGATATGGTGGGGCACACGAGGATGCGGGCCGCCCACATAATAAGATTTATTTGACGATCATTTGCTAATTGAGATATACTGCTTATTGAGTTAAGACGA
Organism: uncultured Ignavibacteria bacterium; assembly: GCA_964521815.1. Lineage (GTDB taxonomy): Bacteria > Zixibacteria > MSB-5A5 > UBA10806 > 4484-95 > JAAEQD01. The sequence continues at coordinate 3,714 of CAZFSN010000175.1, forward strand.
TACGAAGTTTCCGGCACAATTGCGCTGCCGGATGGAGCGAAAGTAGGTCGGGTTCCGAAGTGAGAGAAGCGAACGAAGAAACCCGACACAAGCTCAGCATAAAATAAGATGAAAACATTACGTCGCTATGATATCAGAGATCGGTACTATTTTATCACTTGCGTTACACATGAACGGAATAAAATACTCCTGAATAATATTGATTTATTCTGGAATTGTTGGCATGATATTCATCTGGAAGCTTGGGCTATAATGCCAGATCATTTTCATGCTCTTATTAAAATAGAGAGTATTAGTATTTCGAAAATCATGCATAAGTTTAAAATTACCTATTCCAGGCGTTATCGAGACAAATATAAAATGTCCGGGAAAATCTGGCAAAATCGCTTCTGGGATCATATCATTCGCGATCAGGATGATATGAACAGGCATCTGGATTATATCCATTATAATCCGGTCAAGCATGGATTAATAAATGATCCATTTATATATAAGAATTCATCGCTTAATAGATATTTTGCCGAGGGTTTATATGATCGCAATTGGGGAGTTATTGATCAGATAGATTTTAAAGGAGAATTTGGTGAATGAATCAAAGATTGACGAGTTTTCCTTAGAAGTAGGTCGGGTTCCAAAGTGAGTGAAGCGAACGGAGAAACCCGACACCGCGACCGGGATGACATAAAATATAATTTTATTATTGTCGCAGAGAAGTGTCGGGTTTTTCCCTCCGGTCAGAACCCGACCTACCGTTGAGGGATAAAATTGAACTATTTATTTGACGATCATTCGCTTATTAAGATAGATTGCTTATAGATTTAAGACAAAACAAAGTTTCCGGCACAACCGCGTCCCCAAACTGAGTTCGGAAGCGAGAGGGAGTTTTATGCCTAAAAAGAAAGCAAGCAATCACAAGCTAACTATCCTCGGCCATCCGGCTAAGCCTTCGAAGAAACTCGAAGCTTTTCCCAACCGGGTGAAAGGGCGCTACTATCTGGTCACTCTCGAAACAGATGAGTTCACCTGTATCTGCCCGGTCACGGGCCAACCCGATTTCGCCTCGATTGTCGTGGAGTATGTGCCTGACAAAAAGATAGTCGAGTCGAAATCGTTCAAGCTGTACCTGTGGTCGTATCGCAATGAGGGCGCGTTTCATGAGCATGTTATCAATGTCATCCTCGATGATTTGGTGGCCGCGCTCGATCCGCATTACATCAAGGTTACCGGCATGTTCAACATCCGGGGCGGCATCGCGATTACGGTAGAGGCTGAGAAGGTGAAGATCCCAAAAGCCAAAGCCGCCGCGGGCCGGTGAGTAAAGTATCCCTCATCCTGTGGTTGTCGTACGTCCGCGCTTGCCCCCGCGGTGCACCAGCAGCCCCCTGGCAGATGAGGACGTCCGCCAGGCACAGGGTGGGTTTTCTCTCATTACGAATCTCCTGCTTCGTTACGGATATTATATTCATAAGCGGGAGCTTAGGAATGAGACTAAAGTATCAAGTTCTCCCTTCCCCTGCCGAAAAAACCATTGTATCTTTAGGAAATTTATATTACAATCCACCCAAAACACTCATACCACGAAGGAGGGGAAATGAGCTTCGTCATAGATTTAAGAGCCCACGAAATTCTTGACTCTCGCGGCAATCCGACAGTCGAAGTGGAATGTCTTCTTGATACAGGCGAATACAGCCGGGCGGCGGTACCCTCGGGGGCATCGACCGGGCAATTCGAGGCAGTCGAACTTCGCGACGGCGACCCGGACCGTTATCTCGGCAAAGGTGTCACCAAGGCGGTCGAACATGTCAATGTCGATATCGCCCCGGATTTGATCGAAGCCGGTATCGAGGTGATCGATCAGGCGGCTATCGATGAGTTCCTGCTCAACCTGGACGGCACCCGCAACAAGCGCAAGCTGGGCGCCAATGCCATCCTGGGCGTATCGCTGGCGGTGTGCAAGGCGGCGGCGATGTCGTGTGGTTTGCCGTTGTACCGCTATATCGGCGGCGTGCACGCCCGTACCTTGCCGGTACCGATGATGAACATAATCAACGGCGGCAGCCACGCCGATAACAATGTCGACCTGCAGGAGTTCATGGTCATGCCGGCTGGCCGACCGACTTTCTCGGAGGCTCTGCGCTGCGGTGTCGAGGTATTCCATAATCTCAAGAAAGTACTGGCCGCGAAAGGCATGAATACAGCGGTTGGCGATGAAGGCGGATTTGCCCCGAACCTCAACTCCAATGAGGAAGCCATTCAAGTGATTATTACCGCTATCGAAAAAGCCGGTTACAGGCCCGGCGAAGATGCCTTTATCGCGCTCGACCCGGCCTCATCGGAATTTTTCGAGGATGGCAAGTATAATCTCAAATCAGAAAATCGTATCCTCACCTCCGAGGAGATGGTCGATTATTACGCCGAACTGGTGGAGAAATATCCTATCGTGTCGCTCGAGGATGGCCTGGCCGAGGAAGATTGGGACGGTTGGAAAATAATGACAGATAAGCTCGGTAAGAAAATTCAACTGGTCGGCGATGATATATTCGTCACTAATATCGAACGCCTGGCGCGCGGTATCGAGATGGGCGTGGCCAATTCGATATTAATCAAGCTCAACCAGATCGGCAGTATGACCGAGACTCTGGAAACGATGACGATGGCCACCCGCGCCCATTACACCTCGGTGGTCTCGCATCGCTCCGGCGAAACCGAGGACACTACAATCGCCGATGTCGTTGTGGCAACCAACGCCGGTCAGATAAAAACCGGTTCAGCCAGCCGCACCGACAGGATTTGCAAGTACAATCAGCTTCTGCGAATTGAAAAGGAACTGGGCGAGCAAGCCGAATTTTTAGGCACGAAGGCGTTTTACAGCGTGTAGGAAGGATTAAGAGATTGACTGTCGTTGCGAGGAGTCCCGCCCAAGCGGGACGACGAAGCAATCTGTTTGTAATTCGGCGGCATGCCTACAGATTGCTTCGTCGCCCTTCGGGCTTCTCGCAATGACATACTCATGGAAATTTTTAGGTTATCATAGAAACGGATTTAGAAAATCATGGAATTTCCCAAAATGTCCGCGGATTTCGTTAAGCGGGTCAAAAAAGATAATTTCGCCAAGAAATTC
>CAZFSN010000176.1:0-6826 GCA_964521815.1 uncultured Ignavibacteria bacterium
ACTCGTTCGTCCCCTCATGGCCGGCGTAGTGGTAATCGGCATGGGCGAGAGAGGCGAGGGCTATCAGTATTGCCGTTAGTATAAGCTTTTTCATCAAAAGACCCGGTTTAAGGATTATTGTGCCTTTGTCTACAATATAATACATTGTCGCAATTCGTCAATATATTATCATCAATGCTGCTTTTAACAATCATGTTTGTCATTTTTCTTACTATGTCTTAAAACAAAAAACTCTCGCCATCAGTAAAATACAAATGGCGAGAGTTAAAACTCAATCGTCCCCAAGGGGATTCGAACCCCTGTTTACGCCGTGAAAGGGCGCTGTCCTAGACCGACTAGACGATGGGGACCAAGACAGGGCAAATATATGCCAAATTAATCGAGAGTCAAGATATTATTTAAAATACTATAATATCGGCAACTATTTAAAAAATAACCGGTTACATTAGGTGTTTTTAAGAAAAACCAGGTTATAACTCTGTCAGTGAATCAAGTTGTTGTCGGGCCGTTCGCACATCCTCGGCTGTGTCATCCGCCCCGGACATAACGGACAGGTATTTTAACAGTATTTGTCTTTGAAGTTCGGTATTGCCCATCTCTTTATAAACCTGAGATAAAGTAAATAACGCAAAAGGATTATTGGGATTATCATCAAGATCGGTTAATAATATTTTCTCGGCTTGTTCTAATTTACCGGAGTCAAAATAAGCTTTTCCCAGTAGAAATCTGTACATCAATAATCCCGGCAAAGAACCCATTTCGACACACTGACTGAAAGCCCCGATAGCTTTTTCGTAATTTTTTTCAGCCGAGTATATCCGGCCGCGAAGAATTTCACGAGATATTATTATCTCATCCTTGTAATTCTGGTTCTGCCCCAGGCTATCGGCTTTTTCCAATAATTTATCTAATTCATCAATAGCCGCGTATGAGATATCAAGTTCACCGTTTCCGGCCGCGATAATCCCCCAGTAAGTTACGATGCTATACCATTCGGGATGTTCGGCATGCAGATTTGTAATTGATTTCAGGGCGTTGGCCTTATCCCCTGATAGGAACAAGGTAAAAGCGATCTGTTCCTCGGCCCGGGCCGCGTAACCTTCATTCCTGGCGAATTCCTTGGCTCTTTCGAAATATCCGATAGCATCCCGATAACGGCCAAGTTCGCGATAGACCATACCCAGGTGAGACAGCACGAAATCCAAATCGGGCTTGATCTTATCGGCGGCTTTGAATTCCTTGATAGCCTCATCATAACGACCGATATACATCAGGATTTCGCCGTATGAATCGCGCGGATTGGCCTCTCGACTGGCAATAATAGAATATTTCTTGATATTCTCAATCGCCTTGTCGAAATCCCGGTTATAATAATTCAGATAACCTAACATGTTATAAGCCAGCGCGTCGCCCGGATCTTTATCTATTATTTTTTCATAATAGGTGATAGCATTGGCATAATCCTTATTGAGGTTATACCTGTTGGCAATAAACCTCAGAGCATGAATATCATCGGGGTATTTATTAATATACTCATCGATAGCTTTTTCAGCGGCGGGAACATCCTCATTTACATTGGCCTGAGTGATTGTGATCAGCATTCGTTCCCTTTCGGTAATTAATGGGAATAGGCTTACCGCTTTGGCTAACATCTGTTTGGCTTCTTCTTTACGATCTAAATCAAAATACAATGCGCCTAAATAACCATAGGCCGAGGCGAAATTCGTATCGATACTGATCGCTTGTTCGAAATAGGGTAAAGCTTCATGATAATACAGCTTCTGCATTGTCTCCAGGCCGGCTTCATACGCCTGGTAAGCGTTATCGGAGGAGGTCGTAACATCCCGTCTATCCCATAGAGCATAAATCGCCGAAAAAATAACCAACGCTATGAAAATTATCACTATACCTTTTTTAGCCATTTTTCAGATTCCCTTGAAAAGCAGTTCGTATCTTCATCCTGATCTTTTTCATGATATCAACTTAGCCGACTAGCGCCATTACTCGTTCTTATTAAATATCGTAAACATTTTCTACAAATTTATATTATGACAACATCTCTTCTATAATAGAACGATATTTTTTTTAGATTGTTGCATTTTTTTTGTTTTGCCCACAGTCTTTAACTTGTTGTTAAATAATTTATTATGATTATTCCTGATTAGAATATTAACCTCCGGTAAGTTTAATCAGAAACGCCAGGATTGAAGCTCCATAATGAAACTATTGGCGGTGTTATCGAGTGCCAATGGGGTAACCGATATAAGATTATTCTCAATCGCGCCAAAATCGGTATCCGGCCCCTTGCCGGTAACTCTGACTGTACCGGCAATCCAGTAATAATGGCCGCCTCGAGGATCAATCTTCTCGGTGATAACATCATCGTAAACCCTTTTACCCAAATTGGTTATGGCATATTTTCTGATATCGACATCGGGCCCCATCGGAACATTTATATTCAGCAATATGCCTTCAGGCAATTTATTTTTTTCGATTTGTCTTATAACCCTATAAGTGAATTTGGCAGCTTTGAGATATTCTTTCTGATCTAAATGGTTCAATCTGCCCATACCGGTTAATGAGACGGCTATCGACGGTATGCCAAATAACGTCCCTTCCATGGCCGCGGCTACAGTGCCGGAATAGGTAACATCCTCACCCATATTGGCGCCGCAATTAATACCCGATACGACCAGATCCGGTTTTCGCTTAAGCAATCTATAAACCGCGATCATGACCGCGTCGGTGGGAGTGCCATCCACCGCGTAATAATCCTTTTCGATTCTCTTCACCCGCAAAGGCCGCGTCACAGTCAACGAATGCGAGGCGCCGGATCGGTCGCGGTCCGGGGCTACAGTTACGACATGAGCATATTTCGACAGGTATTTGCGTAAGGCAATCAGGCCATTGGCGAAATAGCCGTCATCATTTGACAAAAGAATCAACATAGGGTTACCAGATTATCAAATTATTGTTTGCCTGTCAAGCGCTTAAATTATTTGAAAATTCCTGTTTCGTCAGGTCGTAGCCCGAAAGAGTACGACCTCTTGGTGCGTAATGGGCTTAGCCCGATTATTTGTGATAGCTGTCAGGTCACGGCTTTCAGCCTACGACCTGACAGAACATAAAATTAGGGCTTAAAATTTGGAATTTATATCTCCTCCAGAACCATTTCCAGCCAGCGATAGGTATCAAGCCAACGGTTAATCGATGAGGGGAATTTCTTTCCGTATACTACCTTAATCGGTACAAAACCGATTTTAAAACCGGCTTGCGCCGCTTTGATAATAATCTCGGTTTCCAGCTGGAATCGATCGGATTTTAATTCGACCGCTTTTAGAAGCGGCACCGATATAAGCCTGAAACCGGATTGTGAGTCCTCTATTTTCACGTCAAGAAGCATCGATATAAAATGAGATGTCATGAAATTGGAAAAGCGGCGATCAAACGGCATATCGCCTTTGTGATTTGCGCGTGAACCGATTATCAGACCGGCCCGATACCTTTCATAAGCGGTCAGGAAATCAGGGATATAGCGCGGGTCATGCTGGCCATCGCTATCCAGCGTGATAACGGTATCATAGCCGTGTTCGATAGCATACTGAAAGCCGGTTTTGAGCGCCGCCCCCTTACCCCTGTTAATGATATGACATTCGACTATCGCGCCGTTATCTTCGGCGACTTGGCTGATACTGCCGCCGGAGCCGTCATCGACTACGAGAATATCATCGAGATATTTATGGGTCTCGATAATCACGTCTTTTAAATAGTCCGCCGTCAGGTAAGCAGGAATGATAGCCAGTGTTTTCATGGGAATTAATCTAAATAATTTCACGGTCAGAAGCTACAAGATAATTATATTTTGTTAAGCTTGCAGTTCGATTGACCAAAATAGCCGTTTATTCTTAATCAAGCTGTGCTATCTTCCCCATAAATAGCATCGTACCGGATTGGCGTTCCCTGATAAAGAAAATAAACGGTCGATCGACCCGCATCACGAACGGTTCTATCCCGGTCGGCCCCGCAGATGTACATCTCATTCCGACAAGAGTTGCCGCCGCCGCTTCCGTGCCTTTCTCATCCACTTCGATAAATGTTTTATGAACAACCTTGCTGATATACAGCGAATCCTTTTTGCTTATACCCGTGAAATCCGCTTTCATAGGATTAAAAGCAATCCCCATGCCCAGGGATTTGAGAACCCTGATCAGATCAGCGCCAAATTCAACTTTAAATTTCGGTAGATATAGCTTGCCGGGTTTTTTCGATAGCGGTATCTCCGCGTTGCCCCATACACCTTCGCTGAAATCATCAACAAGATTATCGATATCCGTTGCCGGTAATGGCAATATAACTGTCATGGTGAATGCGCCATTTCCATAAGGTAAATCTACTGCCTGGAATTTATCGTTCTCGAAATAGCTAAATTCGCCGCTTTTAGACATAAGCTTGCATTTCACGCGCGAACTATCAGGCAGATAGAACCAGTCATCGCTTGTCAATTCGGGGTCGAATTTATCCGACCAAATGCCCTTGAAATAAATGGCATTAATCAGATACATCATTGCCTCCGGTGGAATTGGCTCATCAAGGATCGTTTTTATTTTACCGTTCGTATGGCTATCGACCCAGCTATTAATTGTATCCACGGCTTCAGGCAAAGCGAAATTCAGCGGCCTGATTTCAGAATTGAAATTCATTTTGTTCACATCGATAAATTCCGGTTCCACCTCAAATCCCAGGCGATGCCAGATCGAGTTCGCTATACTGAATTTCACATCGGAATCGCTATTAAGAAGCGATTCATTCAGACCGCGATACGCATCATTTATTTCTTGCGTGGATAAATCGGGTAATTGAAGCGTTGAAGCCATCGCTTTTTCAGTTTCGCCATCAGCGCCATTGTAGGTCATAGCCAGGGCCAGCGAAACAGATAATGGCGAAATGACAACTGTTGAACCCGGTTTCTCCGCGACTATTTCTTTGAAAAGACTGAAACCGAATTTATCTATAGATTCGGCCATGCTTTTTTCTGATTTCGTCAGCTCTTGTGAAATCTGCTCATTGGTTTGAGCTGCTCCGCTATGATAAAATAAAGCAAGCGCGCCGATGATAGCGAAAATCATTATAATCCGCGTCTTTTCCATTTGCCACCTCCAGTGATAAATTGCATTACATTTTAGGACTATTGTAATTATATGCGCAAGACGAAAATAATATCCCATAAAATATAAGTTTGCGCAATGACTCTTTAATATTTTCTAAAAGCAGTTCCTATAGGGATAGTAAAATAACCACGTCTGTCATTGCGAGGAGTCCGAAGGACGACGAAGCAATCTGTGAGTCGTTGGAAAGCGAGCTGACAGATTGCACGGACGCGCCTTGACGGCTCCACCCCCGTAAAACGGGGGTTCGCAATGACGTGTACGCGGTTTTTTTCGCACACTATATAGCACAGACACATCGCTATTCCCAATCCGGCCTGATAATCTTGCCCATAAACAAAATAGTGCCCGAATGATTTTCGCGTATTAAAAAGACACACGGCCGGTTGATATAAAATGACGAAGGTGCGGATGTGTATCCAACCTCCACCGATGTCACGGCGGCGGCTTCGGTGCCTTCCTCATCGACTCTTAAAAATGTCTTGTGTCTGACCTCGTTGATAAATAATCTGCCTTCAAGACCCGATGACTGATCAAGCATACCGCTGAAATCAGCCAGGGTATCATCAAATGCTATGCCCATGCCAAGGGCTGTTAAATCGTTTTTTAAAGAATCCTCGTAGCTGAGTTTGAATTTCGGCATATGAAGATACAGGTCATTTCCCTGGAATCCATTTACGTACTCATCCCAATCGCTTTGATTCAGATTAGCTATCAGGGCATTGATATCGGTCGGCGGGCTCGGCAACAAAATCGTCATGCTGTATAAACCATCGCCGTAGGGCAGATCGATTGCCTGAAATTGATCGTTGCTGTAATACTTGAAAGTATTTTCCTGGAACATCATCTGACAAGCGGCTAGCATGCTATCCGGTAAGTGGAATGTATCCTCATAAGTTTCTTCAGGATCGAATTGATATGTCCAATTGCCATTGAAATAAATCGCGTTAATCAAAAACATCACGATATATGGCGGAATCGGCGGCTGGACGATCTGTTCGATTTTACCGTTGGTGTTATCCAATACCCAGTCATTGATAATATCGGCGGCGTTCGGATCGCCAAAATTCAGCGCGTCGACTTGCGCATAAAAGTAAGTTTGATTCAGATCGATAAAATCATGCGCTACCGGAAAATCATCCCGGTACCAGATCGAATTGGCAATTCGAAAAGTCACGCTGGGATCGAGATTGACCAGTAAATCGATCAGGCTTCGATATGACTGATTGACCTCCTGTATATCCATACCGTTCAGCTCCAGCACCGAATCCATCGCCTCGCGGGTAGTGCCCTCGGCGCCGTTATAGGTCATCCCCAGAGCCATCGCCACTGACAGAGGCGAGATAACGATATTCGAATCGGGCTGATCGCTGACTATTTGTTTGAATAATTTAAAGCCGAATGTATTATCAGAATTGACAACCTGCAATTCAGCCGATGTTAACGGCCGGGGCGGTATTCGTTCGGGATCGGCCGCTTTTTGGGAGCATTGCCAAATCACCGAAACGATTATAATGAAAAGTCCCGCTAAATAAAGGAATCTGCGCATATTACCCTCGCCTTACATAGAGCTATTTTATCTTTACTCAAAAACCGTTTTGTCTGCCAAACAAGCGTTTGCGATATATTATACTCATAAAGAGGTAAAATATTCCAGAAAA
>CAZFSN010000177.1:0-6822 GCA_964521815.1 uncultured Ignavibacteria bacterium
CTTTCCGGACCGATTTCGAACAATAGCTCAATATCAAAACCGGCGGCCATTATCACCGAAAGCGAACCATAATCCCTGTTTCCGGAAGGAGTTGTCAATCTGTCAGCGACCTCCGATTGGACCGTGAAGACAGCATTAATAATAGCCGGCCTGAATTCGAACAGCCGCTCGAGTATGACAGTGGAGATATTATAAGGCAGGTTGCCGATCAGTTTCATCTTAACAGGTAATTCATCAGGGGCAATCTTTAAAAAATCTTTAGCGATAATAGTAAAATTTTCCTCCTGTCCGAATTTTGCTTTCAAAATCGGGATCAGATCACGATCAAATTCAACAGCGGTCACAAAACATCCGGTGGTCAGCAGATGCCCGGTTAGCGCCCCCTGCCCGGAACCGATTTCGACTATGCTGTCGCCGGGCTGAGGATTTAAGGCTTGGACTATCCGCGTCGCGATAGAATTATCGACAAGGAAATTCTGTCCCAGTCTCTTTTTGGCCCTAAATGTCGACATATTTTCTCACCCTAAGCGGGATACCCATGCTGTCAGCGATTTTTTGGCAGGCCTTCACGTCAATTTCCGGCACATCCACCACACTGAAAACGGTGTGTATACCCACTTCTTTGCACCGACCGGCGAATTTAATCACCTCGTTATAAACTACTTCGCCAAATTGAGGGCGGCTTATCAGGGCATATTTCGAAGCAGTTTCAGCGTTAAGACTGATACTGACCTTATCTATCAGGCCGGCCATTTTTGCCGGTAGATCGATCTTGTTAATCAAACTGCCATGCCCATTAGTATTCAACCTTATCGGAACTCCGCCGGTTTTCGCTTTTTGGGCTATCGATAACATCAAGTCGGCGCGAAGAGTCGGTTCGCCGAGACCGCAGAAGACGATTTCATCATAATTGCTGTGTTCGGCTATTCCCTTAAGTATTTCAGTTTCGGTCGGTTCATGGCTTAACCGAAGATTGTGGCCAGCTACATGATAGCCGGAATTTTTTGGGCAAAAATAGCAGTTGTTCGTACAGCGCATGGTTAAATTTATATAAAGACTGTTGCCTATCCGATAAACGACCCTTGGGGCATCGTCAATCGGCAGATTAAACACCTGCCCGGCGTTCAGTTCGGTAATCCGTTCGATATCATCATAGCTGTATTTTGGATAAATATCGGCTAATTTTTCAATGACATACTTGATATAGTCCGGTTGATTTCGCTGGCCGCGAAATTTTTGCGGCGGCAAATATGGGCAATCGGTCTCGGTGACAATTCGCGAACTCGGCACTGAGGCGGCAACTTTGGGCGACCTGGCATTGGGATAAGTAATCGGTCCGCCTAAGCCGATATGAAAACCCAAATCGACTCCTCCAGCGGCATAGGATTCATCCCCGGGGAAAGCGTGAAGGATGCCATGGTATTTGCCTCGTTTTCGAAGTATTTCATATGTTTCATCCAAGGCTTGACGGATATGCAATACAACGGGTAAATTAACATTTTCGGCCCAAGCAAGCTGCCTTTCGAATACTTTTCTCTGAACTTCAGGCGGCGAAATATTGCGGTAAAAATCCAGGCCGATTTCGCCGATAGCGACCACTTTCGGATGAGCGGCCAGCTTTTTCAATTCGTCAAAGATAGATTCCGTGAAGTCTTTAGAATCATGGGGATGATAGCCGACGGCGGCGTAAATGAAATCGTATTTCTCGGCCAAAGCAACCGAGGCTTTGGAGGTGGCCAGGTCAACGCCGATATTGACTATGAATTTGACACCGTTTTTCCGGCAATCGCCTATAACCTTGTCCCGGTCGGAATTGAACTGCGAAAAATCGAGATGAGCGTGGGTGTCTATCACTTTTCCTCCTTGTCGGTAATATAAATATTGACAAGATAATAGCAAAGTGTTTAAAGAAAACGAAGATCATGCTAATATCTGCTTTGCATAGTAATATAAATATTCGACGACTACAATATCGGCTTTACTCTTCGGCGGTCATCTTCTCCATCAGACGCTTATTATAATGCGACATCACCTTGCCGCGCCGTAACACGCCTAAAAGCTTGGTGGGATCGTCTTTATCGATAACCGGCAGCATATTAATATCTTTATGGCCGAATTTCTGCAGGGCCTGGTTGAGGTTTTCCTCAGGCGTCACATGGATAGAATCACGGGTGGCTATATCGCCGGCGATAATCAGGGAGTGGATAACCGGCTGAAGTAGAACGGCCCGCAAATCCTGAAACGATAACATGCCATAAAGTTTGTCTCTGTCCGTAACCGGAAAGGCGGTTTCAGTCGAGTCCTCCATCAGGCGCATAATACCGGTAAGGGAAAGGTGTACCGGAATAGATTGATAATTAGTGTCCATCACATCGGCAACTTTGATTTCATTTAGCAGGTCAACATCGCGGCCGGACCGTATTTTGATTCCTTTTCTGGCAAGTTTCAGAGTATAGATCGATTCATTCAGCAATCGATGGGCCACCAGGGTGGAAAACACGGTTGCCAGCATCATAGGCAGCATGATACGATAATCGCCGGTCATCTCGAATAATATCAAAATCGAGGTAATTGTGGCATGAGTCGAACCGGCCACCACCGCGCCCATGCCGACCAAAGCATAAGCCGCCGGAGGGGCTACCACGCCGGGAAAAAGGTAATTCATGACGCTGCCGAAAAAGCCGCCGGCCATCGCCCCCATAAACATCGACGGGGCGAAGATACCGCCGGAATTACCGGAACCCAGTGTCAGCGATGTCGCCAGTATTTTTAAAAATACCAGCACCAGCATCAAAGCCCAGACCATTTCCCCCCGTAGGGCCGCCGAAATCGCCTCGTAGCCATCGGCGAAAATCTGGGGGAATTTGAACCCGACTAAACCAAGAATTAACCCCCCGATTGCCGGCTTAATCAAATTGGGTATTTTCCATTCGTCAAACAAATCCTCGATCCAATATAAAGATTTAATAAATATCAAGGAAATAGCTCCGGCGAAAATCCCCAAAACCATATACATCGGAATTTCCCAGGCCGAAACCAACGAATACTGCGGCACTGTGAAAGCCGGATAATTGCCCAAGAAATAGCGCGAAACCACCGAGGCGATAACCGATGACAATATTACCGGCGAAAATGTCTTGATAGTGAAATCACCGAGGATTATCTCAAGCGCGAAAATAACCCCGGCAATCGGCGCGTTAAATACCGACGAAATACCCGCCGCCGCGCCGCAGCCGACCAATACCTTAACCCGATTGCCCGATAAACGGAAGGTCTGCCCTATAGTCGAACCGATAGCCGAACCGATCTGCACGATCGGGCCCTCGCGACCGGCCGAACCGCCTGACCCGATACAAATAGCGCTGGCGACAGATTTGGCAATTGCTACGCGAGGCCGGATAACGCCGCCTTTCAGGGCAACCGCCGACATCACCTCCGGCACTCCATGCCCTTTGGCTTCGCTGGAGAATTTATAAACGATGGGCCCCACCAGAAGCCCGCCGATCATCGGGATTAATGGGATAAACCAATGTGAAGCTATGCCCGAAAAAGAAGTCGCATCGGGAAGCGAACCGAAAAAGAAATCTTTGCTGGTTAATATCAGCCAGCGGAAAGCGACCGCTCCCAGGCCCGTTAAAAGGCCGACCACGATAGATAACCCGATAATAAACATGTTCTCCGAGTAGCGGGTTTTCTCGAAGATATTATTGAAGAAGCTGTTTATTTTCTGAAATCTATCCATTGCTACCGGCTGAGATAATATAAAATACGCTTAATGTCAATATCTCCGGCAAATATATCGGCTTAAAACCTGTAATAAATGAAGTAAACGCGTAAAACTATCGAACCGGAACATTTAAATCGGAAAGAATCATGCAGTTCGGTTTCTATATACCGCCAGCGGAGAATTCAAGAATAAGCTATCAGGCGCGGTCGATCGCGCCTGTATACATCAAAAGGCATATTGAGTTAAGATATTGGCCTAATTTCTCAAACATTATCGGCGATGGCGATTTTGGCACATTTGACTTGCCAAGTATAATCTGAATATCTTATTCTCCATATGGTTTTTGTTGGAATTTGAGTTTTTTAAGAATAAGTGAATTTTGCGAAATTAAGATAAAGGCGGCGGTATGAATGAGCAATTGCGTTTTGATATTGCTGAGAGACGAATAAGTTTTAACGGACAGAAAAAAGCCAGTAGTTTTAACTCTGACAGGCTGATCGAATTTAATCACCGTCACTGGACCGTACTGGCCAATTACGACCTTCACCTGGCTGAATGTAATATATTCACGTTAAGCGAGATAATAAATAAACAATCGAACCTGGGCTCATTGCGCAATCGTCAGCTAAGGGAATCGGTAATACTATCGGCCGGGCTGGCGGCGGCGGCGGTCGGTTTGCATGGGCGGGGAAGCTTGAATCAGTATCCCAAAGATCAAATTACCAAAGAATTATCCAACGAACTCAAGCGCGCCAACGACAGGACCGCCGCGCATATTATGGGCGAAGTGCTTCAGACAACGACCGAGATGCTACCATTGGGTGAGGAAGTCCTGATTGAATCGAGGATCACCGAGGGCGTCAGGGTCAAGCCGGGTAAAGAGGCCGGAGGTAACCCGACTATCGCGGTGGGGGCACTTTTCGGCAAGAAAGAACATCGCGCTCAGTACGGGCTTCAGATGGCCAATAACGTAACCCTGCTATCAATGGGCAATGATGTTATCGATGGAACGACCAAGTCGATCAAAGGCTTACACTCTAGTTTTACCTCGCTTTTCGTGACTGAATCAAATGTTAAAAGACACTTGCCGGATATTTATGTCCAGCGCTGGATGAGCGGCGCTTTTTTCGAGGAGTTCAATCCGAGGGAAGCCAAGCTTATCGAGGCGGCCAGGATAATCGCCAATTCATATAGCCTGTCGGGTATCGATAAGCTGTGCACGTTTTTCCTCGACCGAAACCGGCATTACCCGGCGATGGACATCCTTAATAAAAACGGTGTTGCTACTCCTTATGATAAGGATGGCGATATGTTCCCGGCTGTTATGCTGGGTTTTGAGGGCATAAGTTTTCCCGATGGCCGTAATCTTAATTCAATGGTCGGCGAAATCGGCGGTTCGGCGGAATGGGCCGTGGCGGTGCTACCCCTGGTCTGGCGGGGTGGTCAGGCGCTGGGGATGCTTACCAGCCAGTCATCTTTGACCCGCACCGATTTGACGCCCGAAGAGAAATGGAAAGAACGCTTCCATTACACCGAGGAAGAGTTCATGCAAATCCAGGATGCCCGGTTCGAACAGAAACCGTATTTTACGATTCGCGATATTCTCGAGGACCCGTTTGCCGGCGGTATCAGCGCTTTCGGCAGTATTACCGATAACTACTACCTGCCGTTCATGAAAGGCGTAGCGGCCGATTATGACAATAACACGGCCGAGGTCAACGTCCTGGCGGTCAACTCCCTGGGAATAATGGAATGCTGGCAATTTAAGTTTAAAAGCAACAATAGCCTGAGTCGAACGACTGAATTGATGACATCGCCCAAAGAAAAACTGGCTGACCTCGACGGTGAAAAACTTAAATCGGCTATCGGCAAAATGCTGGATAAGTATCCAGACCGCAAACGTTTCCGGATGTTTTTTAGCAATGAATACTACCCGGCCCTGATTCCGATACGGGAAAAAATGGTTATCCTGCCGCGAGCTATCGACACGCTTATCGAACGCGGTGCGCTGGGGCCGAAAGATAGAGAAATAATCTGGATTACCGAGGAACTGGCCAAAGAATGGTTTATTAATTACGATTGATAATCGAGGCTCAAATAAGGGCGATTTCGACATAAGACACAGAGCCTTTCTATATATTTATTCGCGAAAGAACTGACCGAAACGGATATTAATGTTTTCGAAATATGCTTAAAGAATCATCAAATATCCATCGATGCGTGCGCTGTATCCTGCCCTCAACGATGCCGGCGATTGAGTTCGACGACAAAGATGTCTGCGGTTTTTGCCGCGCCCATCAGCCGTTTGAACTTCAAGGCGAAGAAGCGCTATCGAAAATCTTGGAATCAGCTAAAACCGGAAACAGCGAATATGACTGTCTGGTCAATGTCAGCGGGGGGCGGGACAGCTCATACGCTATCCTGAAAATGGTCAAAGACTATGGCCTTAAAGTGCTGGCGGTTAATTATCGCAATCCGTTTACCCATCCGCAAGCGACGGCCAATCTCGAAAATATCGAAAAAATCCTCGGCATTAAGCTGGTCTCATTTACTTTTAAGCCGGGATTTCACCAGAAACTGCTTAGAAATAACCTTCTGGCGCTTATCAAGAAACCCGATCCGGCTATGATACCGATGCTGTGTATTTCCTGCAAACTGATCTGGAAAAATATCCTCGATATCGCCAATGCCCATAAAGTAAAACTAATTATCTCCGGCGGTAATCCCTATGAAAGAACATCGTTTAAGCGAATACTTTTAGGCGGCCAGGCCGACCAGTCGGAAAAAAGCTATTACGCTCGTTATGCTGTCGGACTTGCCGGTCACGCTCTGACTAATTTCAGGTTTTTGAAACCTTTCACTTTACTACCGATGATCAAAGGCTATTTATATAGCAATCCTTATTCGCCGATGGTCAGAATCAAGGGGCGTCATTTGCACAAAATCGACTTATTCCACTACCTGCCCTGGGATGAAACCGAGATTATAACCCGCCTTAAAGATGAACTGAACTGGCGTTATCCTGAATCGATAGGCAGCTGGCGGTTCGATTGCCGGATAGGGCATCTGAAAGACTATTTCTATCTGAAACTTCT